>NZ_KV794959.1:0-26122 GCF_001808875.1 Neisseria sp. HMSC064E01 | reverse complement strand
CCTTGTCCTGATTTTTGTTAATCCACTATATGAAAAGGGGTCGTCTGAAAAGCTCAACGGCGCAAAAAGCAATCGGCATTTTATCCCTGCTTTGTCCGTTTATGTCGATTGAAGCTGCCCTTTTCAGACGACCCCCTGCTTTTTCCGACTGTAAAATATCAATAACGCCATTTGCCTAATTTGATAAAATTACGAACCGAATTTTTCTACCTGCCTGCTAAGGATGGTCTGTAAAACAGGTCGTCTGAAACTTTCTCAGCCGCTTTTGACGGCATGAATATGGATTTCGCAGGTGGATATGGACGGCAGCTTCAAGCCCATGACGCCGTTCAGACGACCCCTATTTAAGATTGATATGTATAAGTTCCTTCCTATTGTCCACGTTTTGTCCAGACTGGGGCTACTGTTTTCCATGGTGCTCGCAGTACCGACGCTGATGTCGTATTTTTTTCTGGACAACGCGTTTCCTGCGTTTGCCTACACGGCTTTGGCAACGACGCTGACCTCTTGCGCGGTTTGGCTGCTGACCTTCCATTTCCGCCGCGAGCTGCGCCCGCGCGACGGGTTTACGTTGGTTTTGATGTTGTGGCTGGCGTTTGCGCTGGTGGCGGCAATGCCGATTTATATTCACATCCCGGGCATCAGTTTTACCGATGCGTTTTTTGAGGCGATGTCGGGGCTGACGACGACGGGCGCGACGGTCATGACGAGCTTGGACACGCTGGCTCCGTCGGTGAATTTTTGGCGGCATATGCTCAACTGGCTGGGCGGCATGGGTATCATCGTGCTGGCGGTAGCGATTCTGCCGATGCTGGGCGTGGGCGGAACGCAGCTCTTCAAGGCTGAAATTCCGGGGATGGACAAGGAAAGCAAGATGGCGCCGCGCATTTCGCAGGTGGCAAAGAAACTTTGGTTCTTCTACACGATGACGACGGCGGCGGCTTTTCTGACACTGCATTTTGCGGGGATGAGCTGGTTTGACGCGCTTTGCCACGCGATGTCGGCGGTGTCGCTAGGCGGTTTTTCGACACACGATGCCAGCATCGCTTATTTTGATTCGCTGACCGTTGAATGGGCGATCATGTTTTTTACGCTTTGGGGCGGTGTGAATTTCGCTACGCATTTCACGGCGCTGACACGGCGTTCGCTCAAATCTTATTGGCAGGACGAGGAATGCCGCGTACTGCTGGTGCTGCTGGCGGGCAGTATTTTGATGTCGGCGGTGTATCTGTGGCAGAAGGATTTTTATGCAACCTTTGGGGATTCGTTGCGTTTTGTCAGCTTCAACTTTGTCTCTATCGGGCTGGCAAGCGGTTTTTCCAACACGGATTTCGCGCAATGGCCGCTGATCGTGTCGCTGTGGATGTTTTTCCTGTCCAACCTATTGGCAAGCTCCGGCTCTATGGGCGGCGGCATTAAAAACGTGCGGGCGTTGGTCTTGTTCAAATTCAGCCTGCGCGAGATGATGATTCTGCTGCACCCGAAAGCGGTGCGCACGGTCAAGGTCAACGGACGCATGATTCCCGACCGCATGGCGCTGACAGTGATGGCGTTTATTTCGATTTATTTCATGACGACGATTGTGTTCAGCTTTTTGCTGATGGCAAGCGGGATGGAATTTATCTCCGCCTTCACCGCCGTCATCGCGTGTATTACCAATGCGGGCCCGGGCTTGGGCGAAGTCGGACCGGCGGGCAGCTATGCGGTATTGAGCGATGTGCAGAAATGGCTGTGTTCGGCCGTCATGCTGCTGGGCCGCTTGGAGATTTTTACGGTGTTGATTTTGCTGACGCCGGCTTATTGGAAAAAATAAAGACGGATCGTCTGAAAACGGATTTCGGGTTTTCAGACGACCTTTTTGTTATCAGGTTTGCCGCATTCTGACGGATGCGTGCAAAGCGGCAAGCCTTGAAAAGGAGCGGCTCTGCGTTAAACTGCAAGAGCAAAACAAGCAACGTAAAGGAAAATACGATGGATATCCTTACCCGCCTTCAAAACTTGCCGCCGAGCAAGTTTCATTACAGGCTTTTGGTGCTGGTCGGTATCGGCTGGCTGTTTGACGCGATGGATACCGGGCTGGTGTCGTTCATCCTGCCAGAGCTGGGCAAAGACTGGTCGCTTGCGCCTGCGCAATTGGGCTGGATTGTCAGCATCTCCTTTGTCGGCATGGCATTGGGCGCAGTCATCAGCGGCTGGTTTGCCGACCGCTTCGGCAGGAAAACCGTTTTTGCCGGGACGATGGCGGTGTACAGCATAGCAACGGGTTTATGCGCGTTTGCACCCAACCTGTCCGCGCTTTTATTTTTCCGCTTCTTTGTCGGCGTAGGATTGGGCGGACAGCTTCCCGTCGCGGTGTCCTTGGTCAGCGAATACGCCCCGCCGAAAGTACGCGGACGCTTTATCGTGTTGCTGGAAAGTTTTTGGGGGCTGGGCTGGCTTGCCGCAGCACTCGCTTCCTATTTCTTTATCCCAAAATTCGGCTGGCACAGCGCGTTTTTAATCGGCGCGCTGCCGATTGTGTATATCCCGCTGGTGTTGAAATTCATCCCCGAATCCGTACCCTACCTGCTCTCGCAAGGCAAAACGGACGAGGCGCACCGGCTGGTCAGCCGCTTGGAAGAGGAAGCGGGAATGACGCCCGCCGCAACAGCCGTAGCACCGCCGCAACAGGAAAAACAGCGCATCCGTTTCATACAACTGTGGCAACAGCCTTTCGCACGGCGCACGCTGATGCTGTGGCTGGTCTGGTTCGGCATCGTCTTTTCCTATTACGGCATTTTTACTTGGCTGCCGAAACTCTTGGTCGAACAGGGCAATACGGTGGTCAAAACCTTTGAATATGTGCTGGTGATGATAGTTGCGCAACTGCCCGGCTACATCGCGGCGGCGGCATTGGTGGAAAAAATCGGGCGCAAAGCGACTTTGGCGGGCTTTCTCGCCGCCTGTGCCGTCTGCGCGTGGTTTTTCGGACAAAGCAGCAGCGCCGCCGAAGTCATGGCATGGGGCAGCCTGATGTCGTTCTTCAACCTCGGCGCATGGGGCGTTTTATACACCTACACGCCCGAACTTTACCCCCTCCGCTTCCGTGCCTTCGCTTCCGGCTGGGCGGGCGCAATCGGACGGGCGGGTGGCATCCTCGCGCCGATGGCGGTTGCCGCGATGATTGGCGGCAGCAGCGGGTTCAGCAATATTTTCATGATGTTCGCGCTGGTCATGCTGCTGATTGTCGCCGTCGTGTTGATATTGGGCGAAGAAACCAAAGGCAGGACGCTGGAAGACATCAACGGATAACGCCGTTCTTCAAATCATCCCGCCAAATAAAAGGTCGTCTGAAAGTGTCACTTCACCGAAGTCAAACAACACTTTCAGACGACCTATTTCATTGAAATCCGGCTACGCGCCCTACTCCGCCCAAATCACTGTTTCCGACGCATCGCGGCGCGGTTTCGGGGTAATGTCGCGCACACGGTAGCCGAAGGTTACGGCGACGGATAAGCCGTAATTCTCAGGATCGAGCAATCCGGCTTCGGCAAGGATTTTTTCCACTTCGGCATACTCCATGCCTTCGATAGCGCAAGAATCGATGCCGAGCATCGCCGCGCCGGTGAGCATATTGCCCAGCGCGATGTAGGTTTGTTTGCTTGCCCAGTCAAACAGGGCGCGTTCATCGTCGGCGATGGGCATATCGTGGGTTTGGAAACAGCGGTAGCGTTCAAGTGCCCCTGCCCGCTCTTCGGCGGTCAGCCCGCGTCTGTCCATCAGTTCTTCAAAAGCGGGGCTGTCGTAGCGGGCGTGTTTTCGTGCCAACAGGAAAACGACATGACTGGCATCAGAAATGGAAGCCTGCATCCCCCAAGCGAAGGGTTTGATTTTTTCGCGCAATGCCGCGTTCTGCACGACCACAAACTGCCACGGCTCGCAGCCGACGGAGCTGGGAGAAAGGCGACCGAAATCAAGAATGGCGGCAAAATCTTCGGTACTGATTTTGCGTGCAGGGTCGTAGTAGCGGACGGAAACGCGGCGTTTGAAAATTTCGATGGCTTGTTCGCGGGTCAGTATCATGATGATTCCTTTGATTGAGTATGGAAGGGGCTTCCTTTCGGACAATCAGAATGGTCAAACGTTCGCAACGTTTGCAACACCAGCGGCAGCGAAACCGTTTGACGGTTGTGTGCAGAAAGGTAGGCGGCGTTAATCAGCTCCAGCGATTTCAAGCCTTCTCGCCCGTCGACAACAGGCTCGGCTTTGCCGCGCAACACATCGACAACATTCTGATAATATAGCGGGTGCCCGAAACCGTACACCGACGTGGTTTCATAATTGGCGGTTTTGACCTGTTCGTCGTAATCGCGCTCGTCGGCAAAATTCCATTCCTGAATTTCATTCACCGCCATGCCGCCGATGCGTACCGTGCCGGTTTCGCCCAAAATGGTAATCGAGCCTTCGAGGTTTTTCGGATAAGTGCACATGGTTACCGCCATCGAACCGAGCGTGCCGTCGCGCCAACGGAGGTTCATCACGCCTGTGTCTTCGGCTTCAATTTTGCGGTGGGTCGCAATCATCGCCTGCACTTCCGCCACCGGGCCGATGAGCCATTCCATCAAATCGACGTAGTGGCTTGCCTGATTCATGAACGCGCCGCCGTCCATCTTCCAAGTGCCGCGCCAACCGCCTCCTTGGTCGTAATACGATTGCGGGCGCGTCCAAAAAACATTCAAATGCACCATATAGATTTTGCCGAAGCGTTGTTCTGCGACCGCGCGTTTGAGCAGTTGCAGCGTGGCATTAAGGCGGTTTTGTTTCACGACGAACAAGCGTTTGTCCGCTTTGTCGGCGGCTTCGACCATGCGCTCGCCGTCAATAAAGCAGGTAGCCATCGGTTTTTCGGTGACGACGTGAAAACCCGCTTCCAACGCCTCAACCGCCTGTTCGGGATGCAAGCCGGAAGGCGTGGTGATGACGATTACGTCGGCATCGGTTTCTGCCAGCATGTCGGTATAGCGGGCATAGCCTTTCGCGCCGGTACGCTTGACTGCCGCTTCAAGCGCGGCAGGATCGGTGTCGCATACGGCAACGAGTTCGCAATCTTCTTGCAACACTTCAAACGAGCCGAAATGGTTGTTGGAAATACGGCCGCAGCCGACTAAGGCGAATTTGATTTTGCGGTTTTGAATGGTTTCAGACATTTTCAGACGACGTATATAGTTATAAAAAACGGGAAAAGATTATAGAGAAATCAGCCGTCAACCGATACATAAGATTATGAAAAATTTGACGGAGCGGCAGGATATGGGTTTGCTTTCCGCCGTCTCTCCTTCTGTTCAAACGCATGAAGGAATGAAGTTAATTTACAACAAATGCGTATCGTGGTTTATAATCCTATTCTAACGAAACAGGGGTGCTGCCTGATGCTCAGGCGGCTGAGAAATACCCTTTACACCCGATCGGGATAATACCTGCGTGGGGAGTTTTCACGGATTCTGTCTTTCAGACGGCCTTTTTTGATATTGAGGTCGTCTGAAAAAGCAAAACGCTCCTGTTTCTTCTTTTCAAACGAGAAAACAGGAGCATTTTTTATGACTACGCCAAAGAAAACCGCCAAAACCTCCGGCAACGAAGCGCGCAAGCTTGCCGACTTGAGCGAAGACATCGGCATCCGCTTCAAATATCCGAACTCGGAGCGCGTGTATCTGCAAGGCAGCCGCGGCGACATCCGCGTGCCTTTGCGTGAAATCCGTCAGGACGACACCTACACGGCGCAAGGTACGGAAGCCAACCCGCCGATTCCCGTCTATGACACCAGCGGCGTGTACGGCGATCCGGCGGCACACATCGACCTGAAACAAGGTTTGCCGCACGTCCGCACCGCATGGCTGGACGAACGCGGCGATACCGAAATCCTGCCCAAGCTCTCCAGCGAATACGGCATCGAACGCGCACACGATCCGCAAACCGCCCATCTGCGTTTCAACCAAATCACCCGCCCGCGCCGTGCGAAAAGCGGCAGCAACGTAACCCAGCTCCACTATGCGCGCCAAGGCATCATCACGCCCGAAATGGAGTTTGCCGCCATACGCGAACGCATGAAGCTGGACGAACTTTTCAGACGGCCCGAATACGCCAAGCTCTTGAAACAACACGCAGGACAAAGTTTCGGCGCGAATATCCCAACCCACCCCGACCAAATCACGTCCGAATTCGTGCGCCGAGAAATCGCCGCGGGACGCGCGATTATCCCTGCCAACATCAACCACCCCGAACTCGAACCGATGATTATCGGCCGCAACTTCCGCGTCAAAATCAACGGCAACTTGGGCAATTCCGCCGTAACCTCCAGCCTGACCGAAGAAGTCGAAAAAATGGTGTGGTCGCTGCGTTGGGGCGCAGACACGATTATGGATTTGTCCACCGGCGCGCACATCCACGAAACGCGCGAATGGATTATCCGCAACGCCCCCGTCCCCATCGGCACGGTGCCCATCTATCAGGCTTTGGAAAAAACCGGCGGCATTGCCGAAGATTTGACTTGGGATTTGTTCCGCGACACCTTAATCGAACAGGCGGAACAAGGCGTGGACTATTTCACCATACACGCAGGCGTGTTGCTGCGCTATGTGCCGATGACCGCCAACCGCCTCACCGGCATCGTATCGCGCGGCGGCTCCATCATGGCGAAATGGTGCCTCGCCCACCATCGGGAAAACTTCCTCTACACGCATTTCGACGAAATCTGCGAAATCATGAAAGCCTACGACGTGTCGTTCAGCCTCGGCGACGGCCTGCGCCCCGGCTGCATTGCCGATGCCAACGACGAATCCCAATTTGCCGAGCTGCACACCTTGGGCGAATTGACCGCCAAAGCGTGGGAACACGACGTACAAGTCATGATCGAAGGCCCCGGCCATGTGCCGCTGCAACGCGTCAAAGAAAACATGACTGAAGAGCTGCAACACTGCTTTGAAGCACCTTTCTACACACTCGGCCCGCTCGTTACCGACATCGCCCCCGGCTATGACCACATCACCTCGGGCATAGGCGCGACCAATATCGGCTGGTACGGCACAGCCATGCTCTGCTACGTTACCCCGAAAGAGCATCTCGGCCTGCCCGACAAAGAAGACGTGCGCACCGGCATCATCACCTACAAACTCGCCGCCCACGCCGCCGATCTCGCCAAAGGCTGGCCGGGCGCACAGTTGCGCGACAACGCTCTGAGCAAGGCGCGTTTCGAGTTCCGCTGGCGCGACCAATTCCGCCTCAGCCTCGACCCCGAACGCGCCGAGAGCTTCCACGACGAAACCCTGCCCGCCGAAGGCGCGAAAATCGCCCACTTCTGCTCAATGTGCGGTCCCAAATTCTGCTCGATGAAAATCACGCAGGAAGTACGCGACTACGCTGACAAGCAAAAAGTCCAGCAGCAGGGCATGGAGGAAAAAGCGGTAGAGTTTGTGAAGAAAGGGGCTAAGATTTACAGTTGATAAAAAGGTCGTCTGAAAAGTTTTCAGACGACCTTTTTCTACTTTCTGAACTCTTCCCTGACGATGTCGAGCCAAGCCCTGAGCGCGGGGGTGGGACGCTGGTGTTTTTTCCATGCCATGGTCAGTTGCCAGCGGATTTCGGGTTCGGTCAGCGGGACGGCGGCGAAGGTGTCGGGGTTGATTTTGCGGGCGTAGTATTCGGGCAGAAGGGCGATGCCCATATGGTGTGCCACCATGTCGGCGAGCAGGTCCCATTGTCCGGTGCAACAGACGACGTTGGGGGTGAAGCCTTGGCTGCGGCAGGCGGTTTGGATGGTTTCGCCGATGGGCGTGGTGGCGACTTGTCGTTTTTTGCGACCGTTTTCTTTAACCAGCAGCGGTACGCCCAGTTCTTCTTCCAATGCCTGTATGGTTTTGCTGACGGTGGGCTGGGTCAGGTTGAGCGCGGCTTCGGCACTTCCCGCGCCGGACAACGCCACGAAACCGAAGGCGTAATGGCGAGCCTGACCATGATTTTGGCGGGGTTGTTTATGGTTATCATCGGGCCGAGCATGGTGCATTTGGTGGTTTGGCTGATGGGTTGATAGTCAGTTTTACAAAGGTATTGGAAACGTCGTCTGAAAAGCCGTTTGCAGGTTTTCAGACGACCTTTTTTTGAGTTTGCCGCGGATATAAACATTGACAATGACAAAATATTAATACTATGCTGAAGTATTACTCACTAGCGGATATATTATGCAAACGACTCATCCGAAGCCATCCCTCCGTCTCAACATCATCGGCACAGGCAAAGGACTGCCTTCGCGGCTGGTCCCTTCCACCGAAATCGACGCCCTGCTCGGCATCAAAGAAGGTCGCACTGAAAAACTCAGCGGCTTGGCGCAACGCTACTTTCTGGCAGAAGGCGAATCTGCCGATGCCATGCAGCTTCAAGCAGTGCAAAGTGCAATGGCGGCGGCAGGCATCACGATTGACGATGTGGACTGCGTTATCAACGCTTCGGGTATCGACCGTCAATGCATTCCCTTCAACGCCGCGCACACCTTGCGCCTACTGAAGCCCGCGCGCCCGATTGCCGCATTCGACGTCAACATGACCTGTTTGTCGTTCTTACGCAGCTTGGATCTGGCGGATTCGCTGTTACACAAATATCCCACCATTTTATTGATCAGTTGCGACGTCGCCTCTGTCGGCTTGGACTGGAACGATTTTCACAGTTCGACCATTTTTGGCGACGGCGCGGCGGCGGCGGTCATCAGGTCGTCTGAACGCGGCGGCGTGTTGGCAAGCAAATTCGAAGTACATCCCGAAGGCTACGAATTCTGCACCATCCCTGCGGGTGGTTATGAAAACCATCCATCCAAACACCCCGAAAGCTATGTCTCCCAAGCCTATTTCCACATGAACGGCAAAAAACTCTACAAACTTGCCGCCGAAGCCATACCCGGCTTCTTGGATGAAACGTTGGCGCAGGCGGATTTGACGTTGGCAGACATAGACTGGATCGTTCCGCATCAGGCAAGCCGCGGCGCTTTGCAACACATCATCAGTCGTCTGAAACTCGATCCTGCCAAAATCGTCGATATTTTCAATACCCACGGCAACCAAATCTCCGCCTCCATCCCCTCCGCGCTGCACCACCTGCTGACCGACTTCCCCGTCCGATCCGGCGATAAAGTTTTGCTGTTCGGCACATCCGCAGGCGTGGGCTTGGGCGCACTGGTTTGGGAAAAACCATGAAAAAGGCCATCGTCACCGGCGCGACCGGCGGACTGGGGCGCAACCTTGTGCAGATGCTGCTTGCCCAAGGCTGGCAGGTAGCCGCCTGCGGGCGCAATGCCGAAATCGGCAAAATGCTGGATACGGAATTTCACGCCTTCGATTTGTCCGACCGCAATCAGACCCTGAAGGCGTTTTCCGATGCCGATATCGTGTTCCATTGCGCCGCGCTGTCCTCGCCGTGGGGGCGCTACGAAGATTTCTACCGCGCCAACGTGACCGCCACGCAAAACGTCTTAGCGGCGATGCGGCAGCACCATATCGGCAAGCTGGTACACGTTTCCACGCCCAGCATCTATTTCGACTACCTCGACCAGCACAAAGTCCCCGAAACCTTTATCAGCCGCCACTTCGTCAACGACTACGCCTACACCAAATTCCTTGCCGAACAAGAAGTCGCCGCCGCCACCGACCTCTCCAGCGTCATCATCCGTCCGCGCGGCATTTTCGGCGAATACGATACCGCCGTCCTGCCGCGCCTGCTCAAAATCTCCGAAAAAGGCTTTCTGCCGCTGATTCGGCGCAGCGGCCGCGAAGCAGGTGGCGCATTAGTGGACGTGACCTACGTCGGCAACGTCGTTCACGCGCTGATGCTGGCAGCCGAAGCCGATGTACCCCGCGCCATGCCGTTCAATATCACCAACGGCGAACCGCAGACCATCGCCGCACTCTACCGGCAAATCATCGATACCCTGCATCTCGGATGTCGTCTGAAACCTGTCTCCTACCGCCTGATTGACAGCGTTGCCCGCCTACTGGAAACGCAGGCGCGGCTGACCCGTTCCTTTCGCGAACCCCTCGTCACCCGTTACAGCATAGGCACGATTTCTTTCGACCAAACCCTAGACATCAGCCGCGCCCGTTCGCTGCTCGGCTACGAACCCCAAATCAGCATTGCCGACGGACTGCGGCAATACGCCCGCTCCTTGAAAGGCTGAAGCTATGGACATCCGTTTCTACCACACCGGCTACTGCACCCATCCCGAATGTATGGTCGAACGGGGCGGCAGCCTGCGTAAAGCAGCCTTTCCCGCCATGACCGCCCACATCACCCACCAAGGCGGCAACCTGCTGTTCGATACCGGCTACGCACCCCGCTTTTTCCAAGCCTGCCGCCGATTTCCCGAGAAATTTTACGCGCTGACCACGCCCGTCACCCTCAGCCAACCGACCATACGCGAGCGTTTGGGCGATGCCGCGCACGACATCAACCAAATCTTCCTCTCCCACCTGCACGCCGACCATATTGCCGGCCTCAAAGACTTCCCCGACGCAGAAATCATCCTTTCCCGCGCCGCCTACGATTTTGTTTACCGTACCGACAAACCCGAAAGTCTGACCAACCGCATCATCGAAGTCAAACAAGGCTTCCTGCGCGAGCTGCTGCCCCAAGACCTGCCGCAGCGCGCCCGCTTTATCGAAGATATGCCCGAAGTCCGCCTTGACGAAGCGTTTTACCCGTTTGAACAAGGCTACCGCATCAGTGCCGATTTGATTGCCGTCGCCCTGCCCGGCCATGCCGCCGGACAATACGGGCTGATAGCCGGAGAATTTTTCCTGATTGCCGACGCCGTTTGGCGGTTTGCGACCATCAGCCACAACCGCCGCCCCAACCCCCTTACCGGCCTTATCGCGCAAAACCGCAACGCCGTCCAAGCCACCATAGACCGCCTGCAACACCTCCACCGCCGCAACCGCGAAATCATCCTCGTTCCCAGCCATTGCGAACCCACCTTGCGGCGCTTGGGCATGGAAGGTTTGGATTAAAGCAGGTCGTCTGAAAACCCGACGAGCAAAGCCCCTCAACTGCACAAAAGAACACACCATGAAACCTTCAAAATGGCAAATCCTCAAATCCTTTTTCCACACACGAAACTACACGGAACGCGCCGCCCTTGAAGCACACCAGCAAAAACAGCTCGACCGCCTTTTGACAAGCCACAACAGCCGCTTCTACCCCCACAGCGCCAAGCTGCAAGACTACCCCGTTATCAACAAACGCATCTTCATGCAGCATTTCGCCGACATCAACGCCTACGGCATCAGCGAAAAAGATGCCCTCTCCGTCGCGCTCAAAGCCGAAGAAAGCCGCGACTTCAGCCCCGTTTTTCAGACGACCTCGGGCAAAGAAATCACCGTCGGGCTTTCCTCCGGCACCAGCGGCAACAGGGGCATTTTCCTCGTTTCCCCCGAAGAGTCCGCCCTGTGGGCAGGCTATATGCTCAAACGTATGCTGCCCCGCCCCTACCTCGCCCACCACAGCATCGCCTTCTTCCTGCGCGCCAACAGCAACCTCTACACCGCCGTCAAAAGCCCGCTGATACGCTTTGAGTTTTACGACCTGCTCGAAGCCTTGGACGCGCACATCCCAAGGCTCAACGTGCAGAAGCCCACCATCCTCATCGCCCCCGCCCAAGTATTGCAGCAGCTTGCCCGACACCCCGACCTCGCCATACACCCCAAAAAAATCATCTCCGTTGCCGAAGTCTTGGAACCGCAAGTCAAGACCCGCATCGAACAACGCTTCAGCACGCCGGTTCACCAAATCTACCAATGCACCGAAGGCTTCCTCGCCCACACCTGCGCCTACGGCAACCTGCATCTGAACGAAGACATGGTCTATATCGAAAAAGACTGGATAGACCGCGAAAGCGGCCGCTTCGCCCCCATCATTACCGACTTCAACCGCAAAAGCCAACCCGTCATCCGCTACCGTCTCGACGACGTTTTGATTGCCAACGACGCGCCCTGCCCCTGCGGCAGCGCATTCGCCCGAATCAGCGCCATCGAAGGACGCTGCGACGACATCCTCGACGCACGCACGACAGGCGGCGAACCTTACGCCCTCTACGCCGACTTCATCCGCCGCGCCATGATTTCAGACGACCTCATCCAAGAATACCGCGTCGAGCAACACGGCAAAGCCCTGCACATTTTCCTCACGCCCGACACAGAGCAAACCCGCGCCGCCGCCACACGCAACCTAGACCGCCTGTGGCAGACGCTGCAACTTCGCCCCTTCGATTACGTTTTCCAAACGGAACAAACCCGCCCCCTGCACCAAAAACGCCGGCGTGTGACGAAAATTTCCCCGTATAATGAAAATCCGTAAGCGTTTTAAATCCTTATCCTTCAAACTAAAGACAAAAAAGGTCGTCTGAAAAAATTTCAGACGACCCTTCCAGTAAAAACAAAAACGCCATACCCGACCTTACCTTCCTACTTTCCGTAATACCTGCCATGTTAAGCTTGCAATAACGCCCAACACTCTTTCAGACAACCTAAACCTTATGCGCCACCTTATCCCCCTCTTCTTCCTGTCATTTCCGTTAGCAGCCTATGCAGGCGGTGATTTTTCAAAAGCCCAAGTCCTCAGTATTGTAGGCAGCCACGGTTACTATCGAATTTCCGTCCGCCAAATAGAACACCCAATTTATAACGATGGATGTACGACATACAATATCCGTATTACTCCTCCTAGAAAAACCTTTTGGGATCTGTTTGGTCTGGGACGAGCCGACGACCATCCCACCGCCGAACAAACACAAGCTGCTGCCGCAGTGTTAAAACAGTATGCTGCCAATCAGCAACCGCTAGAAATCGGCTATTTGGGCGGCGGACTATATCCCGATCCTCGACAAAAATGCCTTTATCACGGCACTGGGATGAGGTTTGATGCACCGGACTATTTAGCCGTACGTCAAGACGGACGCATGGATCTATATCCTTATCTGACCAAACCATAAGTCCATCCCCGCCACAAAGTAAAAGGTCGTCTGAAAACGGACGCAGTCAGTTTATGCGGAGCTAAAACGAACTCAGTGAATCTTGAGAACAGTTTTTTCAGACGACCTTTCCCTCGTTTGACCATACCAGCCAATCGAAATAGAAACCTCTCCCGCCCCAATCCGCTCGGTTCAATCCTCATCTACTGCACGATATCGCCCCACTCCAAACCGAATTTCTGCAGATACTTGCGCAACCTGTCGCTGTCATTGGTTTTGGCGCGGCTGTTTCGGGAAACATGAAACAATGCCCTTCCCGCCTGCGCCATGTTTTGGTGTTTGCGGCATTCGTCAATCACGTTCTGCAATTGTAAGCGGTCAAACAAATCCAAATTTTCACAATCGATTTTGTCGGGGTAGTTATCCGCCTTTTCAGACGACCCCTTGTGTAAAAGGTCGTCTGAATCCGCCTCTTCAGCCCATAACCATTTGAGCCGCTCAATTTCCGCCGCCACTTGTTCCGCCTGTATCCTGCCCTGCGGGGCAAGCGTGGCAAGGCGCATGATGCTGGCGGCAAGGTCGCGGAAATTGCCGCGCCATCGGGCTTCGCTTGAATGGGCGAAGGCAAGGTAGGCGGACAGGGCTTCTTTATTGAAACGGGTGGCGCGGCCGAGCTCCTGCGAGGCGAGCGCGAGCTGGTGTTCGATGTTCGGCTCGATGTCTTCGCGGCGGTCGGCGAGCGCAGGCAGCGGATAGTTCCAGATATTGATGCGGGCGAACAGGTCTTCGCGGAAGCGTCCGGCGCGGATTTCCCTCCGCAGGTCGCGGTTGGTGCCGGCGATAAGCTGGAAGCTGCTTTGCACTTCCTTGTCGCTGCCGACGGGATAAAAATGTTTTTCTTCAATGGCTTTGAGCAACATGGCCTGCTCGTCCAAGCCCAATTCGCCGATTTCGTCCAAAAACAACACACCGCCGTCAGCGGTTTTCAAATAGCCTTCGCGCTTTTCCGCCGCACCGGTAAACGCACCTTTTTTGTGACCGAACAAGGCGGAAGCCGCACCATCGCCGCGCAAGGTGGCGCAGTTCACATCGACAAACTCACCTTTAATCAGATGGCGCGCTTTTTTCAATTCGAAAATCCTGCGTGCCAGCATCGATTTGCCCGCGCCGGTAGGGCCGGAGAGCAGAATCGGTGACGGGGAATGGAGAGCGACTTGTTCGATTTCCGCAATCATGCGGTTGAAGGCGGCGTTTTGTGTGGAGATGCCACTTTTCAGATAGCGCACCGCATCATCGCGCACGGCGGCAAGGCGTTCGGCAAGCACGTCGTAACGCGCCAAGTCCAAATCGATGATTTCATAACCGCCGACATCGCCTTTCCCCATACTGCGCCTTTGGTTTTTCGGCGGTGCAGTCTGCAACAGCACGCCGGGTATTTGACGCGATTCCACCAATAAAAACAGGCAGATTTGCGCGACGTGCGTACCCGTGGTGATGTGTGTGAGATAGGTTTCCTCTTCCGTATCAAACGCATAGCCCGCCGCCCAGTCATGCAGCTTGGTATAAACCTCGGAAAAATCCCACGGATTTTCCAGCTCCATCGGCACGAGATTGACGGCGGTGTGCGGCGACACATCTTGAATATCGGTTTTAACATGATCTGCCAAATCGCGGTATTTCTCCGAATAAAACAGCTCCATACGGTCAAGATGGAAATCATGACGCTGATTCATGGCGACATTCGGCCGCCACTTCTGCCAACGCCCTTGACCGAAACCGCTGTCCAACACCGTGCCGAGAAAGCTGACGGCGACTTGTTTTTTAGGTCCAGTATTCATTTTCAGACGACCTCTAACCTATTCTTTCCAAAACAAACGCGCCGTAATCGTCGCCTAAAGGCAGTTCGAAATCCGTATGTAAGATTTGGCGCTCCGCCTGTGCGGTTTCGCCGGTTTGCGGGTTGAAACCCTCTTTCAAGGTCGTCTGAAAATACACGCCGAAGCCTCGTTTCTGCCATGCGGGCAATTCGTTGAAATTGATATTGTTTTCAAACAGCAAATCATGTTTCTGCGCGCGCGTGAGACCGCTGACCGCTTCTGTGGCTCGAGATACGCTTTCGCCTTTTTTCCTCAGCATCCAATAGCAGTGGGCGTTGAGCGCGTTGCGGTGCGCGTCTTCATGCCGCCAGCGGAAGTAATCGACCACCAGTTTCTCATTCGGCAAAACGCAAACTCTGGCATCAAAAGCGGCAGGTTGCCCGTGCACCACCGAAAAGGCAGCGCTGGCTTCGCCCGCCAATACCGAAATGATTTTGCGCGTTTTGCGTTTGAACGTATCGTCGTCGCGGCGCAACAGCAGCGAAATTTCATCGCTTTCGGAATAGCCATACGCCACATTGAAACCACATTTCATCAAATGACGGACGGTGTGCGCCATCAAATCGCGAAAACGGATGTCAAACGGCGCTTCAAATTGCCAAATTTCCTTGGTCAACCGCGTAAAACCGCGTCCGTCCAAGCGCACTACAATGAAATTTTCCTGCGGCACGCAGAAATCATAAGCGGTTTCGTATTGCCGCAAGCGCTTGTCCAAATCATCGAATCGCATCGCATCTCCTTATATATCTTATTTTCTATATAACTATCTAAAAATATATTTTTCAGCATTCTACGCTTTTTACTACAAAAGATCACATTAAAATATATTTTCTTTATATTCAATAAATTAAAAATTAATTTTGAAATTTTTTTATCGTTGGCACGCCGTTGGCTGTGTTGTAAATGTAACGATGCAGCAGATGCCGCGGAAAATACAGTTCTATAGGAAAGAATTTTCCGTAAATTTTTAGCTGTTGTGCCGTTACAGGGCGAATGCCGACAAGACTACAGTGGTTCTGCAGGTTCGACTCCTGCCTCGCCTAATAGGCGTTGACGTCTTGTTTTTCTAGTCGCCCACCTTTTCTGATTCAGCAGGCAAATGCCAGCCTTGTTCCCCTGAATAGCTGATGGCTTGCTGTATCGCTTGATCACTCGAGGTCGTCTGAAACTTTTCAGACGACCTACGATAAAAACCGTTTTAGGTGCATTCGGCAAATGCCGGAGGAATTACAGCCTGCCAACGCTCGAGGTCGCGGGTTCGAATCCCGCCTCTGCCGCCAACTATGGCAGAGTAGCTCAGAGGATAGAGCGCGTAAAAATTTCTCTACTTCTTGTTGCCAGATGTACCACCCCTTACGGGCGGATGCCGGCAGGATTACAGATCGGTTATTGCGGGTTCGATTCCCGCCGCCGAAACGGCGTAAATCCTGCCAATCTAGCCGCCCACCCTTTTCCGGTACGGCAGACAGATGCCGGAGGAATTACATTCCACGTCCGAAGGTCGCGGGTTCGAGTCCCGCCCTGCCGCCAACAAACTTCTATGGCAGGATAGCTCAGGGGTAGAGCATCGGAAGAGAATTTCTCCAACACCTAGCTGCCCGCCGTACCCCCTTTTTACGGTAACAGGCGGATGCCTGAAGAGATTACATTAACCTTCCACGTTAAAAAAAACCGTATCTCTTCAAATACTAGCCGCCGCGCTGCCACCCATTCAAGGTCGTCTGAAACGCAGTTTCCGAAAAAAGCGGAGTTTCTAAGCACTCAGACCACCCAAAACCAACAACACGAAAGGAAATGAAAAATGGCTAACACCACCTTGTTCCAATCCATTAAAACCCGTTTGACCGCTGCCGACACCCGCAACGAAGCAGGCGGCATCGCCTACACGCTGACACCCAAACAACAGCTCGCCCAACTTGCCGCCACCGGCTGCCTGAACAGCACCTACTACACCGATGCGCAAGACCAGCTTGAGCAAGTATTGGAATTGGCAGAAAACCTGGATGCCGAGTTTATCGCCAAAACCGCCGTGTATGCCCGTCAAAAAGGCTTCATGAAAGACATGCCCGCGCTGTTGCTTGCCGTGTTGGCGCAAAAAGACGTGAACATGCTTGCCCGCGTGTTCGACCAAGTAGCGGACAACGGTAAAATGTTGCGCAACTTCGCGCAAATCATCCGCAGCGGCGCGGTCGGCAGAAAATCCTTCGGCAACCGTCCGAAAAAACTGATGCAGACCTGGCTTTTGACCGCTACCGAAAAACAACTGTTGAACGCCGCTATCGGCAATGCTCCGTCGCTGGCGGATGTGGTCAAAATGGTGCATCCCAAACCGCGTGAAGCATGGCGTGCCGCCTGGTTTGCGTGGCTTATCGGCAAACCGTACGACCGCGAAGCATTGCCGCCCATTACCCGCGCCTTTGAAGACTACAAGCAAAGCCGCCAAGGCGCATTGCCCGACGTTCCCTTCCAAATGCTCACTGCCTTGGAATTGAACAGCGGCGACTGGGCGCAAATCGCCCGCAACGGCTCATGGCAGCAGGTTCGCCAAAACCTGAACACTTTCCTGCGCCACGATGTGTTTGCGAAAAGCAAAAACATCAAAATGGTGGCAGAAAAACTGCGCGACAAAACCGCCATCCGCCGCGCCCGCGTCCTGCCTTACCAATTGCTGACCGCGTATCAGGCGACATCCGAAAAGATGCCGTTTGAAATCTGCGAAGCGCTGCAAGACGCGATGGAAACCGCCGTACAAAACGTACCGGCCATCCGAGGCAAAGTCGTGGTTTGCCCGGATGTCTCCGGCTCCATGCACAGCTCGGCTACCGGCTATCGCGGCAGCGCAACCAGCAAAACCCGCTGCATCGACATCGCCGCACTCGTGTCCGCCGCCATGTTGCGCACCAACCCGAAAGCCCGCGTAATACCGTTTGAACGAATCACGGTAAACGTGCAGCTCAACCCGCGCGACAGCATCATGACCAACGCCCAAAAACTCGCCAATATCGGCGGCGGCGGAACGGCATGCAGCGCACCGCTCGCCATGCTGAACCGCGAAAAAGCCGATGTGGATTTGGTTGTTATCGTGTCTGATAACGAAAGCTGGGCAGACCGCGAACAATGGGGCGGCAAAACCGGCCTGATGAAAGAGTGGGACATCCTGAAACAACGCTGCCCCGAAGCCAAACTCGTCTGCTTGGACATCCAGCCCTACACCACCGCGCAAGCGCAAAACCGCCGCGACATCTTGAACATCGGGGGCTTCTCCGACCAAGTGTTCACACTCATCGGCTCGTTCGCCGAGCAAGGTATGGGCGCGGATTTCTGGGTGGAAGAGATTGAGAAAACCGAGCTGGCGGCGGTAAATTAGCCAAGGGGTCGTCTGAAAATAGGGTTGCAACGTTTTCAGACGACCTTACCGATAAAAGATTGAGTGGCAAACATGAATGCTGACGAACTTGCCCTGATTGAAACCTTTCCCACGACCTTGCGGCATGAAGCAGAAACGCTGATTTTACGGCAGCCCTACGGGAGCCGCTTGCCCGTCCGCCAAGGGGAAACCGTTGTTTCAGACGGACAAGCAATTCGTCTCATCAGCCGTCAATATGTTGTTTTTCATCCGACAGGGAACGAGGTTCGGCAACTGATGGCACACTGTCTGAACACCCGCCATCACGATGGTCATGTCCGCGAACGGCATTTCAAACGGCTGCTCGCCGCCGGACAGCCTGAGTTCGTCCTGCCTTTTACCGCACAATTACTCGGCGAATACGTTTTACCGATACAATTTGACGTTGCCGTATTTTTCCAACACAACGCCGCGGCTTTGGCACGTTTTTTCGCTGACAACCCGCTTTATTGGCAAAAGCAGAAAGACCGTATCCGCAGCTATTGGCATTGTTATCACAGCCGCCGTTATCCCGATTGGCAAAGTTATCCGGTCCGTTTGCTGGCGGAAAAAATCGATAAGGAAATCGCCCGTATTGTTTTCAGACGACCTCCTACGACAAACCTCGTCTGAAAATCCAAATAAGGAAACCAAACACTATGCAAAAATTCATCTTAATCCGCGGTCATCAAGGTTCGGGAAAATCGACTTTCGCCGAACAAAAAGCCGCCGAATTTAAAGCGAAGTACCGTGATGCCGAAATCGTCCTTATTGAAAACGACTTGTTCATGACCGATGAAAACGGCGTGTACCGCTGGTCCGGCGAGGCGGTGGATAAGGCGCAGAAACGCGGAAATGCCTTGATGACCGAGACCTTAAAAATCGGGCGTCAAAATCCGAACCGCAACATTTTAATCATCCATTCCAACACCAACCAAAAGGCTTCGCGTTGCCGCCATTTATTGGATCTGGCGAAAAAAAGCGGTTTTGAAACAGAAATCTACCGTATGCATAATTTCTATCCCAACCTGCACGGCGTGAAAGAGCATGACGTATTGGCGGCGTATATCAAGCTGAACCAAAACCGCGTGGCAAACGAAATCCACGTCGAAGCCGTACAACCCGCCAGCGCGGAACAGTTGGAAAAAATCAAGCAAATGCAGGCTTTCGAGCAGCAACCCTTGCCGTTTGACGAAGCACAGCAAACCTTCGTCACTGAAAATTATCTGCAACACGGCAGCCGCAACTTTACCGCCAAAGCATCCAAGCGTTATCCCGAATTGCGCGTGTTGAAATACGCCCGCAGCGTGTTCTACGACAACCGCTTCGACGATGCGCTGCTGGAAATGCGCGGCTTGATCATCGACGCGCACAACCGCATCATCGTGCGCCCGTTTAAAAAAGTGTTCAATTATTCGGAGCGTATTGCCAAAGGCAGCCGTTATCCAATCCGCGTCTGCGACGAGCGATTGGTGGATGCAGTGGTAAAAGTGAACGGCTTCCTCGGCTGCTGCACTTTCGTCTCGCTTTCAGACGACCACCCGTCCAAAGGCGCGGCGTTTGACGGCAAAGTGCTGTATTCGACTACCGGTTCGCTTGACAGCGCGTTCGCGGACATGACCGCCGCACACTGCGCGCAATACGAAACCCTGTTCCGCGCTTATCCGAACCACACTTTTTTGTTTGAAATCACAGACGCGAAAGATATCCACATCATCCGCGAAGAATTGGGTGAAACCCTAATCGGCTGCATCGACGTGGGGACAGGCCGTCAGTTTGGCGAAGCCGAATTGGACGAAATCGGCAAACAATACGGCGTCCGCCGCCCCGAAACGCTAAAAAACATTACGTTCGGCGAGCTGAAAGGTCGTCTGAAAAACGTGGAACACGAAGGCTTTATGGTATTTGATGCGCAAAACGGCGAAATGCTGTTCAAACTCAAATCGCCGTATTACCTGATTTCCAAGTTTCTAGGACGAAGCAACGAAGGCAACATCGGACGCAAGCTCGACAAACGCCATGTCGATGAAGAGTTTTACCCCTTAATCGACCACATCCACGAGCATCGCGAAGCGTTCAACTCCATGCCTGAACTGGATAAGATTGCGTTTATCCAAGCATTCTTGCGGCAACTGTAAGGCCGTCTGAAAAACGCCAAACGCTTGTGATAATATGACGGCGGCGGATATTTCGTTTCATCCGCCCCCTCATTATTGCAAAAGGAAGAACGATGAAAAAAACCAATATCGTCAAAAAATTGATGCTTGCCGCCGTAATGTTCCCGTTGGCGGTACAGGCGGCGCAAGCTGCGGAGAGAGCGTCTTTCGGTGAACCGCCCAAAGACTTCAAAATCGGCTATCAAACCCAACAAAACGGCATGATCATGGTCGAGCTCGTACCGCAGAAACAGACCATCGACAACTGGACACAAATGATCACCCTGCAATCCATGGTAGGCGCAAACCCAGGCGTGACCACATTCGGCAACAATTTGTCCACCTTATGGAAAAATACCTGCCCGGAAAGCAGCTTTGACACTGTACTGGAAGGGAAAGAAAACGGTTATCCCTTCGCATTATGGATGATGGCTTGCGAAAACAACCCGAGCAGCAACAAACCCGAAGTGACTTGGGTGAAAGCAGTACAAGGCAACGACGGCCTGTATGTGAAACAATACGCCTTCCGCTATGCGCCAAACTATGCTGAAATTACCAATGCCATGGAGCATCTGCGCAATTTAATCGTCTGCAACAATAGTGCGAAGCATCCTTGCGGCAAAAACGGCAAATAAGCGTTTAAATATTTTCAGACGGCCTTGATGGCAGAGTAAAACAAGACCATCTGTTTAAAACCAAAACAATAATGCGCTTATGCCACACGTTCGAATGCCTCGATTTCGCCAACCTTGGGCGCATAACTGCTGCTTGTGTTGTGGTGCAAACCCAGTCAAAGCCCAAGCAGCAGGCACGGCAATCATCAAAAGCATACAAATTCCTTAGTTATAGTGGATTAACTTTAAATCAGGACAAGGCGACGAAGCCGCAGATAGTACATCAGGACAAGGCGACGAAGCCGCAGACAGTACAGATAGTACGGCAAGGCGAGGCAACGCTGTACTGGTTTAAAGTTAATCCACTATATATGAAAATAGGGCTGTACTAAATTAGCCCTATGTTACACACCAATTCCGCAGAATTTTAAATTGTCATTTTTTTATAATAATTAAATAATAACCTTCTCTATACCAACATCAGGGATTAATAATTTTTTGGGTGAACCGATGAAAGATAAGCCATCCTCCCTCTGTTTAACATGCCATAAAATTAATCCATTCTGCCATGATTTCCATAGCTCATCAGAGTAATTGATAGGTTCTTCTAAAATAGCTCCAACAGCAAAAGGAGGAATCCAAATTTCTGTTAGAATGCCATCCCCTTTCCAGCCTGCATGTCTAAAAGCTGTAGTAATAATTTGATACTCTTCATCCTGCGGATTTAAATTGCTAACTTTGCAAAAATCTAATAAATCAATCCACTCATAAATGTAAACATAGAGATTCTTTGATTTTTTTAGGAAAACTAATTGTTCTTTGTAAGTCATTTTCAGAAAACACCTTGAATTATTTAAAATATTGTAATAATTTTTCTCTTCTGGCTCTAGCACCTTCAATGAAGTTATGTCTTTGAGTTTTAAAATAGATAACTTTTCCTCCCCGTCCCAAACAAGAAAGTGAAGTTTTAATTGCTGCATTAATTAGATTTTCAACAGGTTTCAATATAAACAAACCCAGCATACGCCCGCTTGCAATACGGTTCAAGCTAGACAGCCGCACTACCGCACCATAAACCGCATCGAAAAATCACAGGAAACACAACATGAGCAAAATCTTTTTCACATCCGACCTACATTTTTCGCACAAAAACATCGCCAAATTCTGCCCGCAGTTCCGTCCGTTCGACAACATCGCCGACATGGACGAATACCTGATCGAAACATGGAACAACACCGTTTCCCCCGACGACGAGGTATACAACTTGGGCGATTTGTCTTTCGCTCACGACATCAAAAAAATCGCTGCCGTCCTATCTCGCCTCAACGGCAGGCACCATCTGATTTACGGCAATCACGACGACATTGTCCGCCGCCACAACAAATACCTGTTTGAAACCATCAAACACGACGGTCACCCGTTACTGTCATCCGCCCGAACCTACCGAAAACTGAAATTGGACGAAATAGACAACACGCTGATTCTGTTCCACTACCCGATTAACGAATGGGACGGCTGCCACAGAGGCTGGTATCACCTGTACGGCCATTTGCACGACCGCCTAGCAGAAATCCCCGGCCGCGCCCTAAACGTCGGCTTCGACCTGCACGGCCGCTTCCTTACCCCGCAAGACATCGACAGCTTCCTCAACCCTCTGCCGAAAATCTCATATTTCGGGGAAAACCCAACCGTTCCATCCCAAGTAGAGGCTGCCAAGGATTTCGTAGCGCACCAGTTGCGCTCGCTCAACGATAACGCAAATCAGAAGGTGCAAAAATAAAAATCAAACTGATGCAGGTGGTTATGTTCGAATACGAATACAATGACTCTATCCAATAACGAAAAGGTCGTCTGAAAAGCATTTTCAGACGACCTTTAATCAATAAATATCCATAAACATCCGGCGAACGTCACCAAACCACCCTCTCCGTTTTATACGCTATCCAATCCGCTCTAAAACCCTTTATAAACACATAATTTCAAACCAACTATCGTTTCCAATCTTTCAGACGACCTCGGAGACCGAGTAAAGCTGCTTCTATCTAATATCGTCAAAAACAAATTTACAGTCAAAATGTTATAAAGTATCATCTCGAAACTCGTTTACTTTATTTCAGACGACACATCTTAGAAAGACCCGATACTTGGGCAAGGTACTCTATACGGCTTTATAGCAAAGTCAAAATTCGTTGGATGCCGCCCTTGTTTTTGTCGGTTTTTCCAACTCATCATCTAAGGTCGTCTGAACACTTTAGACTTATGAATTCCATTCTCTTAACCGGCCTACTCCAACGGCTGCTGATTGCCCTTCTCGCAATTGCAGCATTATGGGCAATATATTTTTGGGCAGTCGCATCATGAGCATCAAGGTAGAAAATCTGACGGTCAGCTACCAACACCGCCCTGCCATCCACCATATTGATATTACTTTTGAAAACCACAGCATGTGGGCGATTTTCGGGCCCAACGGTGCCGGAAAATCCACGCTGCTCAAAGCCATTATGGGGCTTCAAAACATCGATACGGGCAAAGTGTCGCTTCAAGGACTGCAACGCAAAGATATAGCCTATCTTCCCCAGCAGTCAGACATTGACCGCAGCCAGCCGATGACTGTCTTTGAACTTGCCGCGATGGGTTTATGGTACGAAATAGGCTTTTTTGGCCGCGTGAATACCCAACAACGCCAACGGGTTATGGCGGCATTGGAACGCGTCGGCGTTCAGGATCTTGCCGACCGCCAAATCGCCCACCTTTCCAACGGGCAATTCCAGCGTGTCTTATTTGCACGAATGCTGGCTCAAAACGCCAACTTCTTGCTCTTGGACGAACCCTTTAATGCAGTAGATGCCCGGACAACTTACGCATTGTTAGACGTATTGAAACAATGCCATGAAGACGGTCAAGCCATCATTGCTGTTTTGCATGATTACGAACAAGTCCGAACCTATTTTCCCCATACCATCTTGATTGCACGGGAAAAAGTTGCCGCTGGCGCAACCAACGCCGTACTGACCGACACGCATTTAAGTCAAGCCAACACATTGATGCAAAGGCAAGAATCAGCAGATTGGTGTGAGGCATAACAAAAAAGCATTGCAAATTTCCATTGCAATGCTTTTTTATTGAAATCCAATCAAGAAGTTACCTTACGGCTTCAAAACAAAAACTGCACTATTGCTAGTGCAGTTTTTTAAATCATTCTCGAATCGATGATTAACGTTTTTTACCGGTAACGGTAGCAACCGCCAGGTTTTCGTTACGTTTTAGAGAAACGCTTTCTACACCTTCAGGCAGTTGAATGTCAGACAGGTGAAGGATGTCGCCGGCAACGACTTTAGCGCAGTCCAGATCCAAGTAAGCAGGGATGTTGGCAGGCAAAGCAACCACTTCAACAGTAGTGTTCAACAAAGATACGCGACCGCCTTGCAGTTTAACGGCTTGAGAGCTTTCAGCGTTAACAATATGCAGAGGAACGCGAATGCGTACAGGTTGGTCGGCTTTAACAGCTTGGAAGTCGATATGTTGAACTCCGCGACGGAACGGGTGCATTTGGAAATCGCGGACGATAACGTCTTTGGTTTCACCGTTCAGAGACAGTTTGATCAGTGCAGTGTGGAAAGATTCTTTTTCCAATGCGTAGAATACGGTTTTGTGATCCACAGCAATTGCAACGGGCTCTTGACCTTCACCGTACAAAATGCCAGGGATTTGGCCTTCGCGACGCAGGCGGCGGCTCGCACCAGTGCCTTGTGTTTCACGAACAGAGGCTTGAATTTCATAAGTCATGTTAAATACTCCAAATTAAATAAAACTACCGTCATCGGCCGCGACCAGCTTAAGACGGCTTCGGGGTTATGGCAGCAACATGCTGCCTGTCATCACTTCTTCATTGAAAAGATATGAGACGGATTCTTCATTGCTGATGCGGCGGACCGTTTCAGCCAAAAGGCCGGCAATCGTCACTTGACGGATACGGTCGCATTGTTTCGCCGCTTCAGACAGAGGGATAGTGTCGGTAACGACAACTTGGTCGATTTCAGACGAGGCGATACGGCTGACTGCCTCTCCGGAGAATACGGCGTGGCTGGCATATGCCAAAACACGTTCTGCTCCGCGCTCTTTCAAAGCGACGGCAGCTTTACACAGCGTATTCGCGGTATCAATCATGTCGTCCACAATCAGACAGGTACGGCCTTGAATGTCGCCGATAATATTCATGACTTCCGCCACATTGGCTTTCGGACGGCGTTTGTCGATAATCGCCAAATCGGCATTTAATGATTTTGCCACAGCGCGGGCGCGGACTACGCCGCCAATATCCGGGCTGACTACGGTCAAGTTTTCAATCCGCTGCTGTTTGATGTCATTCAACAGAATAGGAGTGGCATAGATGTTGTCGACAGGGATATCAAAGAAACCCTGAATCTGGTCGGCATGCAAATCAACAGTCAAAACACGGTCGATACCTGCGGAATACAACATATTTGCCACCAGTTTTGCGGAAATCGGAACGCGCACAGAACGCGGACGGCGATCTTGGCGGGCATAGCCGAAATAGGGAATTGCTGCGGTAATACGACCGGCAGAAGCGCGCTTCAGCGCATCAGCCATCGTCAGGATTTCCATCAGGTTGTCATTGGTTGGGGCGCAAGTGGGCTGCAAGATAAATACATCACGACCACGGACGTTTTCCATTAATTCGATGGCAATTTCGCCGTCTGAGAATTTGGATACGGAGGCTTCGCCTAACGAAATATCCAAGTGTTTGACAACGCGTTGCGCCAACTCCGGATTTGCGTTGCCGGTAAATACCATCAAACTGTCGTATGCAGCCATATTTTCACCTGATTTTATGTTTAACTTCCGCTCAGAAAACGTCATGCTTCCCTCTGCCTATGTCCAAGACATTACGAGCGGTATTATACGCATAATGAACGGCATAGTGAATTAAATTTGCAGCGTTATATCGTTGTCACGCCTCATCACAATCCAAATTTATCACTATAAAATAAAGTTTTTCTGCGTTATCATTGATTTTCAACATAAAAGAGCGTGTAAGGAAACTTACACGCTCTTATTTGGCTGGGGAGGAAGGATTCGAACCTTCG
>NZ_KV794958.1:0-263 GCF_001808875.1 Neisseria sp. HMSC064E01 | reverse complement strand
CCGCCGTTGTTCAGACCAGACTTGGTCAGTGAGACAGGAGCATTTGACGCTGCGCCATTGGTGATGGTCAGTCCATTGCCGTCCAATACGCTGTCGCCAACAGTTACTTTGTTAAAGGCTACCTCGTCTGAAGTGGCTACGGTGATGTTCTTACCGTCACGGGTCACTTTGATGTTTTTGCCGTCTTTGAAGTTAACCGTTTCACCGGCAGCAACTTTCTCTTCAGTACCTTCGTTCGCTTGCAGGTTCCAGCCTTTCTCGGC
>NZ_KV794957.1:0-572 GCF_001808875.1 Neisseria sp. HMSC064E01 | reverse complement strand
GAGAAAGGTCACGGCAGGGATGTGGTTTCCGACTACGCTTACCAGGCAGACCATACCGATACCCTGCGCTTCAACGGTGCCAAGTTTGCCGAAGCCGTATTTACCCGTTCGGACAACAACCTGGTCATCAAAGCCTACGGTGGTGAAGATGCCGTAACCGTAGAGGGTTATTTCAATGGTTATTCCAACCGCTACTACGATTTTGCCTTTGACGACAAAACCGTTACCGCCAAAGACATGGCCGGTATGAAGGTGGAAGGCGTCGGTAGCGACGGCAACGAAAACCTTTACGGCTGGGATACCGCCGATGTGCTGGACGGCGGCAAAGGTGACGATAATCTGTACGGCTACAACGGTGATGACCTGCTCAAAGGCGGAGAAGGCGATGACAGTCTTTACGGCGGCGAAGGAGCCGATACGCTGGAAGGCAATGCGGGCAATGATTACCTGAGTGGTGAGAAAGGTGCCGACATCCTCAAAGGCGGCGAAGGCAACGATGAATTGCACGGTGGCGAAGGCAGCGACATTCTGAACGGCGGAGCCGGAGACGACAGACTGAACGGCGGCGGCAG
>NZ_KV794956.1:46627-47477 GCF_001808875.1 Neisseria sp. HMSC064E01 | reverse complement strand
ATAAGGCGGCGGCGGACTTTGGCGCACGCTGCCGGGCAAGTCGGCACAAGGTGCCGGCTCGAAAATCTGCGCGTAGGGGCAATCGGGAAGATGCGGCGTTTGGGGCGTGTCGCAGGTACAGGCGGCAGCCAAAAGCGCATGCCCGAACACACCGCGCAAGGTCGAAGCCGCATAAGGCGGCAGCTGCAAATCATGCGTCAGCGTGAAATGCAAACGATAACGGGCTATGGGCAATTCCGAAGGAAGATTAAGCGGATTCATGGCAGACAGACAAATAAAAAATGGCATGATACGGCGTTTCAGACGACCTGGAAATGTGAAATGCGGCGTATCCGCAAACTGTAAGCGCAAAGCCGCGTTCAGACGGAGTGTCGGTGCATGGGCAAACGGCAAACCCAAGAAACATCAGCAGCCGACCGATATATCTGAACCCAACCCTACCAAAGCCCGCCGTTTTCAGACGACCTCAAACAGCGTCCGCCAGCCGCCCGTTTGAATACGTTATAGTGGATTAACTTTAAATCAGGACAAGGCGACGAAGCCGCAGATAGTACATCAGGACAAGGCGACGAAGCCGCAGACAGTACAGATCAACGCCGTACTGGTTTAAAGTTAATCCACTATAAAAAAGCAGCCCGCAAATAAAAACAACCTTGATGCAATATCAAGGCTGTTTTGCTATCGGTCATCAACGAACCCCGGCAGACATTTTCAGACGACCCAAGCCCGAGGTCGTCTGAAAAGCTTGAAAGGCCGATGAGTGGGGTGAGTCTTCTGACAGAGTATTTCGCACCTGCCGACATGAACGCCACGTCTTAATCCCCGATGAGTGGGGCAGGTTTTCCGACAT
>NZ_KV794956.1:46190-46527 GCF_001808875.1 Neisseria sp. HMSC064E01 | reverse complement strand
ACCTTGGCTTGAGGTCGTCTGAAAAGCTTGAAGTTCCAGATGAGTGGGGCAAGTCTTCCGACGTTGATTGGAAGATGTTTGTGGCGCCACGTTTTTGGTCTTAATCCCCGATGAATGGGGCAAGTCTTCCGACAAATGGAAATTCATACGTTAAAGGCTCAGATTGAGTCTTAATCCCCGATGAGTGGGGCAAGTCTTCCAACACAGGGACTTTACAAAGGTCATCAGGCAAATATGTCTTAATCCCCGATTCGTGGGGCAAGTCTTCCAACGCAGAAGATTAATCAATAACTTAAGGATATAAAAGTCTTAATCCCCGATTAGTGGGGCAAGTCTT
>NZ_KV794956.1:45877-46090 GCF_001808875.1 Neisseria sp. HMSC064E01 | reverse complement strand
AATCCCCGATTAGTGGGGCAAGTCTTCCGACGCGCCTACGAGGCAATGAGCGTGGAGCAAAAAATGTCTTAATCCCCGATTAGTGGGGCAAGTCTTCCGACTGCACTCAGTCAAAAAATTTCATTATTTTCAATCTTCTATCTAGTTAAGAAAAGTTAGCATTTTTCCTTAACCAACAAAAACATTATTTAATAAAACCTTAACTGAAAAGAG
>NZ_KV794956.1:0-45777 GCF_001808875.1 Neisseria sp. HMSC064E01 | reverse complement strand
GTGTTTCGGATTATAGCCGTCTGCTTTGCATTCGACAACGATTTTTAACCGTTTTGCGGCTTTAGGTCGTCTGAAAAGCTTTGGCTTCGATAAAGCCGAAAATCTATTCGCCGCGCAGCTTCGCCAGGATGGGTTTCAGCTCTTTGCCGCGCTTGTCGGTCAGCCATTTCGCGTATTTTGCCATCATCTTTTTGACGGCAAACGCGTCAGCAATTTCTTTTTTCTCTGCCGCGTTGAAATTGGGGCTTTCTGCGGCGGTTTGCAGGGCTGCCTTCCATTCTTGATAGAGTTTGTCGTGTGCTTGGTTGCCTATGATCTTGTTTGGTTGCTCCTCCATTCGTTCTTGCCATGTTTGGATAAACTGCTGATGCGCTGGCATGGCGGCAAGCTCGGCGGCTTTTTGTTGCGCGGCCAGGGCTTGTTGCTGCTCTTCTTGGATGTGCTTGATTTTCCCAAGGGCATCGTCATCTGCAACTGTAAAATAGCCGTAGCCGGATGCGGTTTTGCTGCCTGCGCCTTGTGTCTGCAAGGCTTGAAACAGTAGGTTTTGGGCATATGCCGCCCATGCCTGCGCGCCCGGTGCGCTTTCGATGACGAAATAGAAGCTGCCTTGTGTGGCAATTTGCTGATTGGGGATGGGGGATTCCATTTCGTCGGCTTCGAGCTGTTTGCCGTTGTAGTAGTCTTGGTGGTGGGTGGTGATGATTTCTGCGGCAAAGGGCGGGGTGTTGGCAGGGATAAACCATGCGTCGTGCCAAACGAGTGCGCCTGCTTTGAGGCTGCCTGAGTCGCTGTCGTCGCCGAACAATACGGTCAGGTGGGCTTTATCCAGTCCGAGGCTTTCGGCATGGCTGCGGGCGATGCCTTTGACGGAGGAGCCTGCGATGAGGGGCATGCCGTAGGTGTGGCTGGTGCTGATGCCTGTTTCCAGTGCGCCTGCGCTGTTGAGGCCTGTATAGAGCCTGCCTGAAATGCCGGCGGCAAGTATGGCGAAGCGGCCGGTATCGGAAGTGGCCTGCACCCAGCGCGTAAAGGCGAGTGCGTACAGGCTGTCTTTTTTGGGCGCGGGAATTTTGACGATTTTTTGAATCAGCTCTGCTTTGGCTTGTTTGTTGTCTTTGTCCCACTCGGTCAGGCTGCGCTGCATGAGCAAACCGGCGTGTGCGTCTTTCAGGTCGTCTGAAATGAGTTTTTTCAGGCTTTCCCGCATGAGTGATATGGTCATGATTGTCCCCCTTGTTCGTCTTTGGGTTTGGGCAGCAGGGCTTGGGTGTAGCGTTTGAGGCTGGAGGCGGCTTCTATGGCTTGGCGCGTGAGGAGTTGGTAATGCGGTAAGTCTGCTTCTAAGATTTTCTTGTGCAGGCTGTTTTCGTTTTCTTCCAACAATTCGGCAATGTGCGCCAGTAGGAGCAGGTGCTCTTCTTTGCCTTTGGCTTGTAAAAAGCCGATGGCTTGGGCAAGCCCGGATTGCAGGATCATGGTGGGGAAATTCAGCGCAAGCGTGCGGTATTCTTTGACTTTTTCGTTTTTCTCTTTGACTCTTTGAATCAAGCCTAATGCGCGTTGGGCGTATTTTTGCGAGCGGATGTGTGGCATGTTATTCCCCTTTTGTCAGGTCGTCTGAAAGTACGAGACGACAGAGGCCGCGTCCGACTGTATGCTTGCCGCCGATTTGGATTTGGGTCTCGCCTGCGGGAATCAATGCGGAGAGTTCGTCTGCGCTTTTGGCGTTGCGGCTGTGGCGCGATTTGTCGATGGCTAAAATGCCGTACAACACGCTTTCGGCGGGCAGGTTTTCTTCCGACCAGAGCGCGCCTTCTTTGACGATGCGCGTTTCGCGGTCGATTCTGATGCGCATGCGGATTTCGGTTGCGGTATCGGCTAAGAAGGAGAATGTGCTGTCGGGCAGGATAATGAAGCGTTGGCAGAGCTGTTCGCGCCATGCTTCGCTGTTTGCCGTGTTTTCGGGGTAAACGGTGGCGGAAATGTGTTCTGCCCATTGTTTGGCTTCGGTACTGGTTTCGCTGCCGATGTCCAAATCTTCCAGCGCGATTTGGCTGCCTGAAACGCGCAATACGGTGTTGTCCGGTACGGATGCGCTATCTTTTAAAGCGGGTACTTTGGGGCTTTCCGGCAGTATCCCGCGTACATCGCGTGCATAACGTTGCAGGATAAAGGGGCAAGTGGCAAAGGCGACTGTTCCGGCAAACGAGCGGATCGGAAGCAGCAATAGATGTGCATCGCCAAAGGCGGCGGCGCCGGCATGAATATTTTCTTTGTCGGCTTGGCTGTCTGCGCCAAACAGGGCTTGAATGTCGTCTTCGCTGACATGCCATTTTTCTTTGGCTTCATCACGCAATACGCCTTTGAGCGCGCTGCCGGGGACGAGCGGCAGATTGGTGGCGCGGCTGCGGGCGATGGGCAAGTCTACTGCGCCGATGCCTTGACCTGTGCCGACGTGGAGGGCGGATAAGGCATGTAGGTGAAAAATTCGGGTGTTCATTTTGGTTTCCTTGTTTTTAAATGTGAAATAGGTTGTCAGGTCGTCTGAAAATTAAATGCTCTGCCACGGGCCGATCAATCCGATGCCGAAGCCGTCGCGTCGGTCTTGTTCGCTGTCGCTGAATGCCTGCCATTGGGCTTGGGCGAGTTCTGCCGGGTTGCCGCTTTGTATTTCAAACCAATACACTGCGCCTGCCGAAACGGCTTTTCGCATGGCTTTCGGTGCATGTTGCTGCAAATCCCAACCTGAAACGGGCAGCCAACGGTCGATGGCGGTGGCGCGGAGTTTGACTTGCAGGTTGGTATGCGGGAGTGTGCCTGTTAAGGTTTGGCTGTCCAACCAGCCGGGCAGCCAGCCTTTGTTAAATAAGGCAGGCGTCAGCAAGGTGAGCGTCAATCCGTTTGTATATGCGTATTCGGGCTGTTTGAATACGTCGTCTGAAATTTTATTCAGTCGCGACAGTCTTCCTTCGCCGCCAAAACGCACTACGCTGTTATCTTGCAAATCGGCTGCCGTGCGTATCACGAAACCATAGCGGTGGCTTTCCCAGCCCTGATGATGCTTCCGCGCAGATTCGGCAAAGTCGTAAGCGGCCGTTTGGAACAAACGCCCGTCTTCGGCTGCAAGCGTTTCTCGGTTTATGCCGACATGGGTACGCGTTTCAATCGGCAGCGATTGTGTGCCGCGTTTGTTTACGTCTTCATACGTTAATTTTCCGCCGTTTTGCCAAGCCAGCAGATCCGCCAAATCCCAATACGTTGCGCCGCTTTGAGGTTTGCCTTTGATGGGCGATTGGATTTGTACGGGCAATAAATCGGCATGTGGGAAATCCGCCGCCGTATCGCTGCCAAAGGCTTGAGGCGCGAGACGGACAAGTTCGGTTTTATCTGTCTCTTTGTTTTTTAAATACAGGGCGTTGGCAGGTTTAGGCAATAGGATTCTCAGGTCGTCTGAAATATCCTGTTTCGCTAAAAATGCGCCCTGTACGGCAATTTGGCGTAATTCATCAACTTGTGCGTCTGACAACTTGGCTCGATTGCTTTGTGCTTTGCTGTCCCAATCGCAACCGTTTTGCCGCATGATTTGCGTGCGTACCAAGCCTGCTGCCGCGGAGGGTAAAGGAAATTGAATATCATCGGTATCCGACTGCGCCCCAAATGGCTTGCCGCTGCGGAACACCAACGGCGCAAGTGCGTCTAAAAAATAGCTGTTCATGATTGCGCCTCCTGTCCTAAATCGTTTTGTGTTTTGGCTGCAAGCCAGCGGGCGATGATGAGTTCGGTGGCCAGTACATTTAATGCATCTGCGTCTGGACGCGCATTCAGTCGTCTTTTTAATGCTTCCTGAACTTCATTGTCCAAGTTTCCACCTTCCATATCGCGTGCCTTGTCCAACATACGGGCAAACTCGGCTTGGCGGATATTTTGATGTAATTCGGATGATAAATCGTTAGACGGGGAAAAATCGGTCCGCATAAAAATATCTCTGCTGTCGTAAGCAATTCGGCTGCTGATTTTTTTCTCCCGATACCATTTTTTCCATTTTTCAAATGCTGCCAAACCTGCTTCATCACTCCATTGCACGCGCCAATCACTGTCCGAACCTGAACGTACAGATAGGGTAATCCCCAATCCATTACGCTGTTGATCGGCAGGATAATTGTCGCCTTTTGCCACTTTTTCCGCGTGTTTTGCCAGACGGCGTACATTGCCAAGCGGCGTGCTGATGTGGCAAATCGCCAAACCGACGGACAATGTGGGCGCTTTTTCTGCTTTCAAAACATCTGACACTTTTTTCAGGCAGGCTGAAAATGCTTGCCGCAACGCGTCCGCGCAATCAACCGCCTTATCCAATGCGACAAAGCCCAATACATCGTCGCCGCCTGCATACACACATTGCGCACGGGAATCGCGCATTTTCGCAGGTACACTTTCGGCAAATGTAGATAATGCTTCGGTAATCGCTTGATGCTCTTCAATCGTTTTCGCACGATCCAGCAACTCGCCCATGCGGTCGCCGTCTGCCAGCAACATCGCCCAGTAGCTGCATGGTTCGCCATATTTGTGCCAAATCGTTTTTAAAACATTTTTCAACTTTGATAATTTTTCTGATGCATCCGCACTGTTTTTATTGTCTGACAAAGCAGCATCCAAACGGTTGCGGTACAGCAACTGCCCATCAAACGGAAAATCTGCGTAAATGCCTTGATTGCCCTTTACACGAGTCGCTAAATTCAGCGCAATTAAAGGTTCGTAAGCATTGCAAAGGTTGCGTAACTCATCTTCAGGCAAACCTTGCAGCCAAGCATCTGCGGCTACACGGGTAACGGGCGTAAACTGTTCGCTATTGCCGCCCAAACGTTTCACAATTCCTGCACAATCCAGCTGCTCCGACCGGCTCAAACCCAGCTTGCGCCTTGCTACATCGGACAAGTCAGCATCTCCGTTGGCTTTTTCCAGGAATACGGTTTCACGTGCGCCATCCAGTGAGGATTTGGGCAGCATAAAACGCTTATCCCAAGCATTGCTTGCGCCGGTAGATTTGAAATCGCGCGTTGCCTTACGTGCCGCCAACGCCGATGCAGCACGTTGGCTTGCATCTGAATAACCTTTTTCAGTTATCCGCGCCCATGCAGCCTGGATTTCCAAATAATCCTTAAGTTGCATCTGCCAGATTTCATCGCGCAAGGCCGCATTCAAATCCTGCCGCGCCTGCAGCACCTGTCGTGCCTGCCGTGCTATGGTTTCAAACCGTGATTGCGCCGCTGCTTTCGCCTGTTCGACCAAATCGCGCACGGCGGCATCATCAGCCACCTCAACCTGCACTTGAATTTTGTTGCCGACTGAAAAATTATCGTCCATCCGGTCGCAAGGCTCTAAACGGTCTTTGGTCGCCTCGTCCACAAATGGAAACACCATCTTCGCTCCGGCTTCAAACAAACTCTTTGCAGCAGCCTTCGCCATTTCGGACAGCAGCCAAGAACCACTCCATAAATCCCGGCTCCGTCTTGCCGAAGCGATAAACCCCTGTACGGGACCGATGGATAAGGTTAAAACGTATTGAGTCATTTCGTTTTCTCCAAAATCTGTTTTACTTCCGAACTACTGTTAGGCAACATAATCACCATGCCACGCCATTTACCACTCTCATGAACGGGACGGCTGAATATGGTTGCCAAATGTCGTGAATATTCGTCATTACGTCCAAGCAGTCGGCGAAACTCTGTTTTATATTTACGTCGCGTTTCTTTCCAAAAATTAATTGCATCAACCCAAGCTCTCCTGTCAGTTGTTAAGTCACCTGAAAATAAAATCGTACAACCCAACTTAAGCATTTCGTCAGTTGAAACTGGTTTTATGCCTTCTGCCTTAAACGAACCGCAACCACGTCGGGTGCGCCCACCTAGCCCTCCCAAAGTCGCCCACCAGCGTAAGGTTTCCAAAACCTGCTGCTTATCCGTTTCGTTTGCCTTGTCACTCAAACGCCATTGCACTATCCATCGCAAGCCTTCTTTACCCAATTTCATTTCAGGTAGTCCTGTCTTCGTCTTGCGTGCTGTAAACAAGGCATAGCCTAAAGGATCGTTCAAACCTTTTGCATAATCAGAAAGCGAAGCTTCTTGTAATTTGTTTTGTACCTGTGCACGCAAAAATACCAAACTTGCGGCAGCCTCTTCACCAATGCCACCCCACAAACGAAACTCTGCTTCACGTAAACTTCTTCCACTCAAATTCCATTTTTGCTGAGCCAATAATCGCCACCAAAAACGCAGTTGCCCGCGAATTGTGGTTACGCGAACAGGCAATTTATCATCACTCTCACGTTCTCTTACGCCCCCTCCATGCATAGGAGTAACCAACTCGCAGCAGATTTCCTGCCAAGATTCTTTGGTTTCAGCCAATGTTTTAGGAGGTTCAAAATCTGGGATCGGTAAAGCCATTTTCTCGTCCTTTATTTATTGTTTAATCAGCAAACCACTTTATAGCAGAACCAACAAAGCTTCGCATTGCACACAAATTTGTTAGGTCTTAATAAAGTATTAAAATAGAAATAGGAGCTACTAGGTCATGTAGTCACAATATCTTAAGCCACACCGCAATCCTTTGTTGCGCCAACGAATAAATCGGTGGTGGGTGTTGCTCCAGCTACCTTAATCTGGCGGCAGGTCCCGCCAGGGTGCACCGGTACGCAGTATCCAGAAAACGGCATTGATGAATTGCCGATTATCCACTGCTTGACCACCTCGGCTGCCCTTGCGTTCGGGCAGGTGATTTTCAATCGGGTGCCATTGATGTTCGGTAAGGTTGTGTCTTGTAGATTGTGGATTGTGACTACACTATCTAATTTTTGATGCAACCCATAGCGCAACGCCCGTACCTAACATATCTGCAATACCGTCACCGATAGAGCCTTCGCGAGTTGTCGTGAAAGTGGCTTGAGCCCATTCGCTTCCAACAGCAAACAGAAGTGCGAATATCAACAAGCCGAGATATGGAATTTTTGCTTTTTCGTGGATATAAGATTTTGCCAATAACCAAATTTGGGCAAAAAACAAAGCAAAGTGAGCCACTTTATCGAAATGGGGGAACGGCGGCGGCGTATTACCTGCCTCTTTGAAAATTAAAGAATAGATGCCGGCAATAAACCAAACGATAGCCAACAGGCTGAATTTATTGATGTAAAATTTCATTTTTGTTCCTCATCCAACCAAGTTTGGCAGATAGCCGCAAGGCGGATAAATTTGTTGCCGCGTCCGTTTAATATGTCGCGCCATTGTTCAACTTCCTCTGCTGTCGGAGCGTCCTCTATACTGCATTCGTACAGAAGAAAATCAAGGGTTTCTTCCACTACGCCGACAGATTCAGTTTGGATTAATTCTAAAATCTGAGTCATATAAGGGAATTTTTCAAAAGAGGGGGCTAAGCAACATAAAATTTATTTGCTGTGCAAGAAACGTGTAGCTTCTTCCCATTCGCCCGCCATTATTTCAGGTATCGCTTTCAATGATTTAGCAATTGCTTCATCAATCTGTTGGCGGTGTTCCGCGCTAGGCTTGTTCAATACATAAGCAACGACAAGGTTGCGGTCACCCGGATGATCTATTCCCAGACGCAAACGGTAATAGTCGGGCGTACCGAGGCGGGCTTGGATATCTTTCAAACCATTATGTCCCCCATTCCCGCCGCCAAGTTTGAATTTGATACGGCCGCAAGGAACATCCAGCTCGTCATGTACCACCAGTATCTCTTCGGGCTTAATTTTGTAAAATTGCGCGAGTGCTGCAACAGATTGGCCAGAACGGTTCATAAAAGTCATGGGCTTAAGCAGCCAAACATCGCCACCGGTCAGATTCGCCCGTGCTACCTCACCAAAGAATTTCTTCTCTTCCTTAAACGACACTTTCCATTGCCAAGCAAGTTCGTCTAGAAACCAGAACCCTGCATTATGGCGGGTTTGTTCATATTCCCCCCCAGGATTGCCCAGTCCGACAATCATTTTGATTTTATTCGACATAATCATTTCTCAATTCCGCAAAAAATGCGGTCAATTTCGATAAAAGGTCGTCTGAAAATGGTTTCAGACGACCCAAGTTAAACATCAATCCTGATTTTGTACACGTTTGCGGCGTGCCTCTTTGGGATCGATCAATAATGGGCGATAAATCTCAATCCGGTCTTTATCGCGAAGAAGCGTCTCATCTTTAACTGATTTGCCAAAAATTCCCAGCGGAACAGTTCGCAAGTCCAATTCTGAAAATATTTCATCTAGGCCACTTTGACACACCGCTTCACGCACCGTACAGCCATTTTGCACATTCAGTTTTTTCAACACTTGCTTGTCAGGCAAACCATAGACAATCTCAATCTCAAGCATAACGGCGATCCGCTTCTTTGACGAACGCGTCAACCAACTCCCCTGATAAATGACTAAAAACAGGCGAAATCATGGCAGATAAGACAGAGTTGGAAAATTCATATTCCAAGTTAAATTCGACTTTGCACATATCGTCACCCAAATCTAAAAATTTCCATGTACCCCGCAAGGTTTTAAAAGGGCCTTCCAATAAATCCATTCGGATTTCCTTGCCGGGTATATTGTGATTGTGCGTAGCAAATGACTGGCGGACGCGCATATAGTCCATAAAAAGACGCGCTTTCAACTCATTGTTTTTTCGTTCAATTACTTCAGTTTTACTGTACCAGGGCAAAAATTTTGGATAGTCTTCAACCTTATCAACCAACTCAAACATTTGCTCCGCACTATGCAAAACCAAGATATTCTTCTCAACCTTTTTCATGCTCAAACAGGCCCAAAATCGGAAAGCGGTATTATAAACGAATTCACTGTATTTTTCAGACGACCTCAAATCCCCACCACAACTAAAATTCAACTTAGTTAAAAGCCTGCCAGCTTGGCAAAATATAACGATATGCGTATAATCAGCCTTTCCTATCTGGGGGCGATCTTGGTTTCGACGGGGGTTGCGAAGCAGATGCGGGCATACCGGGGTCTCAGATTTCCCGTAAAACACTGAATCTAAATAGTCGCAAACGACGAAACTTACGCACTGGCCGCTTAAGGCCTGCCGTTGCAGCAGTTGGTCAATGGGCTGTGTAGCGCAAGCTACCGCAACGTCATTTTACATTGACTGGTTTTCCGTCGGGTTACTTGGCGGGAAATAAGATTTAAGGTAACTGGTTCCTAGAAGGCCTGTCGGTCGGCATGATAGGAACGAGATTTTAAATAGACACGACTAAGTATGTAGAACGCTTTGTAGAGGACTTTCGGACGGGGGTTCAATTCCCCCCGCCTCCACCAAACCTAATTTTCAGCAGTATTCTGCAAGATATATAAAGCTCTGAAACATAAATGTTTCAGAGCTTTTTTATTGCCTTGTGTGTGTTGATTGAGGCTTTGGGGATGTCTATAAAAAGCTGTTATAGCCTTTGCTTAACACGAATTTTACCGGCATTCCGTAGGCATCTACCGCCAGGTGCAGCTTGATATTTTTAGCCCCCTTTTTGTACGGCTCATGCCTTCATTGCCGCCTTTGGCTTTCGCTTCATGAGGATGAACCTTGATGTGGGTGGCATCCATCATCAACCATTTCATGTCTTTTTTTTTCGAGAGGATAAGCATCAGTTTGGTTCAGATGCCTTTTTGTCGAGCACACCCTGTTTTCAGGTGGATCATCTATTTTCATTTATTAATAAATAAAACAACCTTTAAATATAATGATATCTATTCTCATATAGACATCGGTATTTGTGAAATCAGTATTTCAGACGACCTATCAATCGTTTCCAATATTATTTTTTAAAATTATACTTGACCGCCTACATGCAATTACTTAAAGTAGCCATCTATTTATACAAAGAAAAACGGGTACTCCCGTTAACGAAAAAATGAGCGCAATCACCCCACCTAAAATCACCACATTCGACAGCAAGCCGACAGATGTCTATTTCTTCGGTACCTGCGTCCTCGATATTTTCATGCCTGAAGCAGGCATGGATGCCATTACTTTAATCGAGCAACAAGGCATTCGGGTTCATTTCCCGATGGCGCAAAGCTGCTGCGGCCAACCCGCCTACTCTTCCGGTCATCCGACCGAGGCGTTTGATGTCGCCAAAGCGCAACTCGATCTCTTCCCTGAAAACTGGCCGATCGTCGTACCGTCCGGCTCGTGCGGTGGCATGATGAAACATCACTGGCCTACCCTGTTTAAAAATACAGAATACGAATCCAAAGCGGTTGATTGTGCCAACCGCATCATTGAGTTTACTCATTTCTTGCTTGCCATCGGCTACAAACCTGAAGACAAGGGCGAGCCTGTCAAAGTCGCTGTCCACACTTCCTGCGCCGCCCGCCGTGAAATGAACGTCCATATTTCAGGCTGGCAGCTGATTGACGGGATGGAAAACGTTGAACGCATCGTTCACGACCATGAAAGCGAATGCTGCGGCTTCGGCGGTACATTCTCTGTCAAACAGGCGGATATTTCAGGCGCGATGGTAACCGACAAAGTTGCCGCGCTGAAAGAAACCGGTGCGACCGAAATCATCAGTGCTGACTGCGGCTGCATGATGAATATCGGCGGCAAAATCGCTAAGGACGAGCCGAATATGCCGCGTCCGAAACACATCGCATCCTTCTTGCTGGAACGTACCGGAGGCAAAGCATGAGCGCGCGCGAAAATATTTTGGCAAAACTGAAAAAAGCCGACGCATTGCCGATGGAAGAGCCTGCGGTTTTTGATTATTACCGTGAAATGAGTGTTTCTTGGGGAAGCGAAGTTGAGCGTCTGAAACATTGGGCTGCCGCTATGCGTGCGGTCAAAACCGAAATTTATTGGGTGACCAAAACCAGCTGGCCGCAAGTATTCCGTCAAGCTGCCGAAGGCAAAGGTTTGAAAAACATCTTGCTGCCGTTGGCGACCGAACACGGACAAATCGCCCGAGCCGCGCTGGTGGACAGTAATATCGAACCGATTGCTTTCGAGCGCGAAATCGATACTTGGAAAACCGAGTTTTTCACAAACATTGATGCAGGCTTTAGCGGCTCGCAATGTGGCATCGCCCGTACCGGTACGCTGATGCTGTTTTCCAGCCCCGAAGAACCGCGTACTTTAAGCCTCGTTCCGCCCGTGCATTTCTGCCTGTTTGATACGGCGAAAATGTATAACGAATTTCACAACGCCGTCGAAGGTGAAAAACTGGTGGAAAACGGTATGCCGACCAATGTTTTCCTGATTTCCGGCCCGTCCAAAACCGCAGACATTCAGTTGACGCTTGCTTACGGCGCGCACGGTCCGCGTGATTTGGTCATCCTCGCCATCCTGCCTGACCACATTTCCCCTGCCGATTTGGAGGAAAACGCATGACTACGCAAACCATCAAGTTCCACATGAAGCCGGAAACTTTCAAACAAAACGCCGCAATTTCCCTTCAAGACAAGCCTTTGCGTAAGAGTCTGCGTACCGCGATGGATATGCTGATGACTAAGCGCAAAGCCGTTTTGACCGACGAAGAAGAATTGCAAAGCCTGCGTGATTTGTGCGAACACGTCCGTCAGCGTTCTCTGTCCAAATTGCCCGCCCTGCTGGAGCAGCTGGAAGAAAACCTGACTAAGTTGGGCGTAAAAGTACACTGGGCGGAAACTCCGGCCGAGGCCTGCGAAATTATCCACGACATCATTGCTGCCAAAAACGGCAAGCTGATGGTCAAAGGCAAATCGATGGTCAGCGAGGAAATCGAGCTGAACCATTATCTTGAAGCAAAAGGCATTAAAGCGGTGGAAAGCGACTTGGGTGAGTTTATCGTCCAAATGGCAGGCGAAAAACCGACCCATATCGTGATGCCTGCCATTCACAAAACCAAAGAACAGGTTAGCGAACTTTTCCACCAAAACCTTGGAACTCCGCTTACGGACGACGTAGACCAACTGACCGGCTTCGCCCGCAAAGCCCTGCGCGATATTTACAGCACTGCCGATGTCGGCTTGAGCGGCGTAAACTTTGCTGTTGCTGAAACGGGTACACTGTGTTTGGTTGAAAACGAAGGCAACGGTCGCTTGAGTACCACCGTACCGCCCGTGCATATCGCCATTACCGGTATTGAAAAAGTTGTAGCCAAGCTGTCGGACGTTCCGCCTTTGTACAGCCTGCTGCCGCGTTCTGCCATCGGTCAGAACATTACTACCTATTTCAACATGATTACCGGTCCACGCCGTAGTGAAGAGCTGGATGGTCCGCAGGAAATGCACTTGGTTCTGCTCGACAACGGCCGCAGCCAAGCCTATGCTGAAGATCAAATGCGCCGCACCTTGCAATGTATCCGTTGTGGCGCGTGTATGAACCATTGTCCGGTTTATACCCGTATCGGTGGCGCGGCATACGGCACAACCTACCCGGGTCCTATCGGCGAAATTATTTCTCCGCACTTGTTGGGTCTGGAAGCCACCCGAGACCTGCCAACCGCTTGCACCATGTGCGGAGCGTGTGTGGAAGTCTGTCCGGTACGCATTCCGATTACCGAACAAATGCAGCGTCTGCGTGTCGAGGCACAACGTTCGCCGACCGAGGTCGTACCGCATCCTATCCGCGGACAAGGCGCATCGCATACCTTCGGCGAACAAATGGCATGGCGCACATTCAACGGCATTTTCAGCGGCAGCAAAACTTACCGCGCCTTCGGTTGGGCGGCTACCAAATTCCGTGCATTGACACCAAGCAAGCAACTGGGCTGGACGGATAACCGCGTTCCGATGAAACCTGCCAAGAAAACGCTGCATGAAATGATGGCGGAAAAAATGCGCCAAAAAGAAAAAGCGTAAAGCTGAATCTGACAAGGAGCACGACACATAGTTGAGCTCGTCTGAAAATAACAAACTGCACTTTGTTAGCTGGATTTCATTCCAGCCAGCCAAAGTGCAGTTTTTTATGCATTTAATTTGGCGGATAACATTGCCTCAGTACGGCCATCGGTACTGCATGCGGCTTCTGCCCCGTCTAATTTGAAGTCGAGCCACGATAAAACGCATCTGAGCAATACAGAAAAGTGTTCTTAAAATCTCATTAAAAAGGTCGTCTGAAAACCGTATTTGAAGCATTAGCTTCGCAAATATAGTGGATTAACTTTAAACCAGTACGGCGCTGCCTCGCCTTTCCGTACTATCTGGATTTTGGGGAATTTTGCAAAGGTCTCTATCTGTACTATCTGCGGCTTCGTCGCCTTGTCCTGATTTAAATTTAATCCACTATACAGTTTTCAGACGACCTTGATCTATCGGAAATATAAGAAAGAACGGATTAATAATCTACTTTGATTTTAGGCGTTTCGTTTTCCTGCTGCGCCGCTTCGTATTCTTCTTCCAGCTCAAACCGCAGCGGATACAAATTCAGTTTCTCCATCAACAGGCGGTCGCCGTCTTCGTCGGGGTTTTCAGTAGTTAAGAGTTTGTCGCCATAGAAAATCGAGTTCGCGCCCGCCATGAAACACATTGCCTGCATGGATTCGGGCATACCCGAGCGTCCGGCGGAAAGGCGGACGTAGCTGTGCGGCATGGTAATCCGCGCCACGGCGATGGTACGGACGAACTCCGTCCAGTCCAAATCTTCGGCATCGGCCAGCGGAGTGCCTTCCACTTTGACCAACTGGTTAATCGGCACGCTTTCGGGCTGCGGGTCGAGGTTGGCGAGGCTGGCAATCAGTCCGGCACGTTCGGCGCGGGTCTCGTTCATACCGACGATGCCGCCGCAGCAGACTTTCAAACCGGCGTTGCGGACTTTGCCCAAGGTGTCCATGCGGTCTTCGTGTTTGCGCGTGTGGATGATGTCGTTGTAACGTTCGGGGTCGGTATCGAGGTTGTGGTTGTAATAGTCCAAACCTGCTTTTTTGAAATCTTCCGCCATGCCGTCTTCAAGCATACCGAACGTGCCGCAGGTTTCCATGCCCAAACCCTTCACGGCTTTGATGATTGCGGAAACCGTCTCCACGTCTTTGGGTTTGGGGCCGCGCCATGCCGCGCCCATGCAGAAACGGCTTGCACCGCGCGATTTGGCGATTTTGGCTTTTTCAACGATTTCGTCCACATCCATCATCTGTTCTTTGCCCAGATTGGTGTTGTGGTGCGCCGATTGCGGGCAGTAGGCGCAGTCTTCGGGGCAGCCGCCGGTTTTGATGGACAATAGGGTGGAAAGCTGGATTTCGCGCGGGTTGAAATTTTGGCGGTGGATTTCGGCGGCTTGATAAACGAGGTCGAGGAAGGGCAGCCCGAACAGGGCTTCGACATCGCATTTTTTCCAATAACGCGCGGTCGGATGCGGCTTGCGCTCGGTCTTACGGCGCAAGGCGACGGGAGAAATGGTCATAGTGTGTTCTTTCGTGTTTACAGCGGCGCAATGACGCTGACTGCCTGACTGTCGGCGCAATGACGGCAGCGGCGTGGTTGGATAAGTTGGCATCGATGTTATTTGCCTCAAAGGGTGAAATCATTCAAATCAAATACTTGAACAATTTTGGCAGCTCATAAAGTCGTAAGATTGCCACCCTACTCTCGATGCCGCATGGAGTGTAACGCTTTTGAAAACTCAGGGCAAAATTTTTTAGCTTCTTATTCAAGAAATAAACTGAATTTCCTATTTCCATTGATGGAAACCAAATTTTCAGACGACCTCCAACAAGCGGAATAAATTTATCCATGTGCGATATTGGCGGATAAGCAGATTAAAACTAGAATCGATAAATTAATCACATTGCACTATGACTATAAATTAAAAAAGGAATATGATGAATCAGCCTAAAATTAAAGCATACTGGAAATCTGCCGCTCTGCTGCTGGTTGTATTTGGCGTGCAAGTACTGTTGTTTTTGTTATTGCTTTAAATGAATGTTTTAGATAAAGGAAATCCGTCTGTTTTAGAGATATTGGGCAATGTTTTGATTTCTACTGCCCATGGCCTACCCGCCATGCTGTTATGTACCCTTGTCGCAAAACGTTTGTACTTGCGGTGCAGTGTAGCAGGAACGTTGTTGTTTACATTGCTTTCAGCGGCAGGTGTGGTACTTACGATTGCGGCATCTGAAGGTATGTTGATGCTGATATATCAGCGTTCAACAACATTGGATTGGCAAATATACGCCGGAGTCGGAATAATGGGGGCAATTGCGGGCGCGATTGCTTCTTTGCTGTTGCCGAGGTCGTCTGAAAACAAGTCTCTCAATAAATAGTTCGTAGTTTTGACGATTGTATTTTGGATAAATATTGGAGCTTTTAGAAAGCCAATAGACTAAAGGTCGTCTGAAAACCCTGTTTTCAGACGACCTTTTACATCGGCAAGGATAAACAAATATGCAGCAATGTTTGCTTCTTGTCTAATCCGACGAACTAGCCTGCCAGTTGCGGGAAAATGGATTTCAATCCGGCAACGATGATTTCTACGGAGACGGCAGCAAGCATCATGCCCATGATGCGGTTGAGGATAGTCAGCCCTGTTGTACCCAGTTTTTTGCTGATTCGTCCGGCGACAACGAGGATGGCGTAGCAAATCAGACTGACGAGGAAACCTGCGGCGAGGATCAAAGCAATATCGCTGTAATTTTTGGCAGCTGAGGCGTAGATGATGACGGTGGAGATACCGCCAGGTCCGATGGTGATGGGAATAGCGACGGGAACAACAGCGATGGCTTTGGCGTTTTTCTGGATATGTTGTACGACGCCCTCTTCCTTGTCTCCACCGATATTTTGTTTGGCAGGGTTGTCGTTGCCGTTCATCATGGAGATGGCGATAAGCAATACCAAAATACCACCGCCGACTTGGAAAGAGCCGACGCTGATGCCTAAGATTTTCAACAACATCCCGCCCGTCAATGTGAAAACGGTAATGACGATGAAGACGGCGAGCGCGGCGGTGCGGGCGATGCGGCGTTTTTCTTTGGTGCTGTGATCCTGTGTCAAATCGAGGTAAATCGAGAGCGCGCTGAATGGGTTGATCAGTACAAGGAAGGCAACCAAAAGTTTGCCGATTTCTACACCTAATTCCATTTTTTATTCCCTTATTGGTTTTTTGTAGAGACGTTTACTTCCGCTTTGTCGTTGAATTCGTAGCGGCGTTTGGTTTTATGTTCGCTGGAAATACCCATCAGCAGCGCAAGTACGGTCATGATGGAAAGCGTTGCAGTACCGCCGTAGCTGACCAATGGCAGGGGGACACCGACAACGGGCAAAATGCCGCTCACCATGCCCATGTTCACAAAGGCGTAGCAGAAAAAGGTCATGGTCAATGCGCCGGCAAGCGTACGGCTGTAAAGCGATTGGGCTTTGGCGGCAATTAGTAGTCCGCGCGTCAGGATAACGAGGTAAACCAGCAGCAGCAAGATGTTGCCGATCAAACCGAATTCTTCGCCATATACGGCAAAAATGAAGTCAGTCGTGGACTCGGGAATGTAATCCAAATGCGTTTGTGTGCCGTTGAGCCAGCCTTTTCCCCAAACGCCGCCCGAGCCGATGGCAATCATGGACTGGATGATGTGGTAGCCCGCGCCCAAAGGGTCCTGTGTCGGGTCAAACAGCGTCAGGACGCGGGTTTTCTGATAGTCGTGCATCCCGTAGTTCCACAAAAGCGGCAATGCGGCAACGAAGGCGACGATGGCGGCAAAGATGACTTTCCACGGCAGGCCTGCGAAAAAGACGATGAAAATGCCCGATGCCATAATCAAAACCGCCGTACCCAAGTCGGGCTGTTTCAAAATCAGCGCAACGGGGATAAGGATTAAAAGCATGGCGATGATGTAGTGGAACCATTTCAGACGACCTTCGTGCCTCTGGAAGTACCAAGCGACGGTCATGGGCAGGACAATTTTCATGATTTCGGACGGCTGGATGCGCGTGAAACCCAGCTCCAGCCAGCGCGTAGAGCCATTGACGGTTACGCCCGCGACTTCGACGGCGACAAGCAGCAACACACCAATCAGGTACATCGGCAACGCAACCTTTGCGGCATCACGCGGCTTGAACGAGGCGACAAACCACAGCAGGGCGAAGCCGACAACCGTATGCAGGGTTTTGTGTTCAAGCTGGCCGAAATCCTGCCCGTCCGCCGAATAGAGCAAAAACAGGCTCATGATGTAGATGGCGAGCATGGGGAAAAACAGCCACGGGTCTATCGGAGCAGATACGGTGCGCTTGATTTTCGCCCACATTCCGACCGTTTCATTCATGATTTGCTTCCTCCTGTTTCAGACCGTAGGCTTTTTGGAATATGGTCGGCGGTTGGGGTTGTGTACGGTGTTGTTGCGGTTCGGGCATTCCGCCTGCGTCGGGGTCGTCTGAAAACTGCTGCGGCTTGACGTTGAGCATATAAAAATCGGTCAGGCTGCGGGCAAGCGGTGCGGCGTAGGCACCCCAGCCGCCGTTTTCCAGAATTATGGCAATGGCGATTTCAGGCTTCTCCAAAGGGGCGAACGAAATAAACCACGCATGGTCGCGGTGTTGCTCGCGCAAGGCTGCGGCGTTGTAACGACCGCCCTGCTTGATTTGCACAACCTGCGCCGTACCCGTTTTGCCGCCCATGCTGTAAGCCAAACCGCCGCCGATACGGTGTGCCGTACCGCCCGGCTTCAAGACTTTCTCCATAGCCTGTTTGACGTATTCGAAATTGTCTTGTTTGAACGGAATTTTGTATTCGGGATTGGGATTGATACGCGTGATTTTGCGTTTGTCGAAATCCAACAATTCTTTCACCAAATGCGGCTGATAAACCACGCCGTCATTGGCGAGCGAAGCGGTGGCGTGCGCCATTTGCAGCGGGGTATAGGCGTTGTAACCTTGCCCGATACTGACCGAGACCATCTCGCCTGCGCGCCATTCTTTGGCGGTAGGATCGGACGATTTGGCAAAGCGTTTCGCCTTCCATTCGCGGCTGGGCAAAACGCCCGTATATTCGCTGGGCAGGTCGATGCCAGTTTTTTTACCGAACCCGAATTGCGCTAAATAAGGCGATGCTTTGTCTATGCCCATTTCGTAGCCTAAGCGGTAAAAAAAGGTATCAGACGACACCTGTATCGCTTTGCTCAAATTTGCCGAACCGTGACCGCTTCGTACGGAATCTCGGAAAACGTGGCGGCTGCCGGGAATGCTCCATGCGCCGGGCGCGGGAACGACCGTCGTTTGCGTAATTTTGCCGCTTTCCAGCAAAGCCATGCCCATAAACGGCTTAAACGTCGAGCCCGGCGGATACAAACCTTGCGTTACGCGGTTGACCAACGGCTTTTTCCAGTCATCATTCAAGGCTTTCCAAGTTTCGCTGTCGATGCCGTCGATAAAGAGATTGGGATCAAAAGAAGGTTTGGAAACGAAAGCCAACACCGTACCGTCTTGCGGATTGATGGCAACAATCGCCCCGCGCCTGTCTCCCAATATTTTATCCGCCTCTTGTTGCATGCGGATGTCCATGCCCAAACGCAAAGTTTGCCCCATGCGTGAGGGTACGTTTTTCAAGACGCGCACAATATTGCCGTAAGCGTCTTTTTCCACTTCTTGATAGCCGGGCGCGCCATGAAGCTGCGGTTCATAATATTTTTCCAGCCCCGATTTGCCGATGTGGGTGCTGCCGCGATAGAGCGCAGTCAAGCCTTCTTCTTCCAAAATTTCCTGATCTTTGTCGCTGATGCGTCCGATATAACCTAAAAAGTGTGAAGTCAGCTTGCCATAAGGATACTCGCGGAAAGTGCGCGAATTGACTTCTACGCCTTTAAATTCATTCAGATGCACGGACAATTTCGCCGCTTCTTCATCTGTCAGGCGCAGCTTGAGCGGGATGTTTTCAAATTTGCGGTAGCTTTCGCGATATTTGTAAAAACGTTTCAAATCAGTAGGCGTAATATCGACATACTTCCGCAGTGATTCGATGACATCTTCCATCTTGCCTTCAATGCGGCTGGGGATGACTTCCAGAGAAAACACGGGATAGTTTTTTGCCAACGGTACGCCGTTGACATCTACGATTTCGCCGCGAACGGGCGGGGTCGGAATTAATGTAATGCGGTTGCTGGATGCCTGTCCGGAAAAATCGTCATGCCGGAACACCTGCAAATAAACAAACCGCGCCACCAATGCGGCAAACAAAACCACAATCAGGACAAACGCCACCAGCAGACGCAATAAAGAATCGGCTTGCGCCGCCTTTGCAGTCTGTGTTTTACCGCTACCGCCATTTTTCAGACGACGTTTCAGAATATTCAGTATAGACATGGTTTCACGTTATCTGTTGGCGCGATAGAAATTGGTCAGCATCAGCATCAACTGGCTCAAGAAAGGCCAAAGCAGCGCACCTGCCAAAGGCGCAATGAAACTTTGCCAAGTGATGATTTGATTGTTGAGGAGCAGGCGCGCCGCCACCAATACCGCCTGATGACAGGACAATGCTGCCAATACCGCCCCAATCTGCATGATGTGGCCGTAGAGCATAATTTGACGGCGCGTGTTCAATACGAAATACACCATGACCGTATAAGACAATGCGTGCAGCCCCAAAGTCGCTGCCGTTGCGGCATCGACTATCAAGCCGAGTAAAAACGCAATGCCCATACCGACACGTTGGGGATGGTGCATCGACCAATAAAGCAGCATCAGCGCGGTCAGTTCCGGCAACCAGAAAAAACCATCAAAGGGAAAAGGCATGAAATCGACAAGCATGGTTACGGCAAAACTTGCCGCAATCACGCCGACAGGCATGGCACGGTAGGAATCGTCAAAATCGTTCATGAATGATTTATTGAGAAGAATGGGAAGAAGACAGAACCAAAACAAAGCGGCTGTGGCGCAAGGCGGCAAACGGGGTCAGTTCTGTGTCGTAATAAGGCGTACCGGACGCGCGGACGACTTTATCCACGCGCGCTACGGGAATGCCTGCCGGATAAATGCCGTCCAAACCGGAGGTAATCAAAACATCCTGCGGCTTCAAATCCGATCCTGTCGGAAAATAGCGCAAATCCAAACCCACGCCGTTGCCGTAGGCGAGATTGCGTTCGCCCGTCCGCTCAACGGCAACAGGGACGATACTTTGCGCAGCCGCCATCAGCTCGACTTCCGCGCTGTTTGCGTGAACTAAGGTAATCCGCCCGATTAAGCCGTTTTGGTCGATAACGGCATCGCCTGCCATTACCCCTTCGCCAATGCCTTTATTGATAATCAAACGCTCGGACAACGGGTCTTTGCCACTGGACAATACTTCAGCGCCGATGAAACTGCTGATGCCTTTTTGTTGCAAGCCGTATAGCTTTTTCAGCTCCTGCAATTCGCTCAAGTTAACCTTGTCACGTTGAAGCTGGATTTTCAGACGACCGTTTTCCTCCAAAAGGAGACGGTTTTGTTCCAACAGCTCGGTTTGTGATTGAGATTGGTTGGAAATATATTGATACAGACGTACCGGCTGGTTTGCCAGCCACTGCACCGGATAAAGAATCTCCGCTGCAGCCGTGCGCACGGGTTGCATCAGGTCGAAACGACCATCCGCCACCATAATGCCTGCACCCAGTAAAAGATACGCAATAAAACGAGGCAACAGCTTTTGGCCCTTTGCCTCGTCAAATCGTAAAGAAGAATGTTCCATTTCAGCCTGCCTTACGGGTTATCCACAAAAACGGCATTCCATTTGCCGATATAATCCAAGGCTTTGCCCGCACCATAAGCCACACAGTTCAAAGGCTGGTCGGCAATGCCGACAGGCAGTCCCGTCGCATCTGCCAAAACCGTATCCATACCGTGCAACAATGCGCCGCCACCCGTCAGCATAATACCCCTGTCGGCAATATCACCCGCTAACTCCGGTGATACTTGTTCCAATGCAAGGCGTACGGCGCGGATAATCTGATTAACCGTTTCGCTCAGAGCTTCGCGCACTTCCTCAGAAGTAACAGCCAACGATTTTGGGGTTCCTTCCGCCAAGTCTCGACCTTTAATCCGCATTGCGGTTTCCGTTGCAAAGCCATAGGCAGAGCCAATCGTTTTCTTCAACTCTTCAGCCGTCGCTTCACCAACCAGTACACCGCGATGACGGCGCAAATAATGCACGATGCTTTTATCAAATTCATCACCGGCAGCGCGGACGGATGCGGAGTAAGCCATACCGCCCAAAGACAAAATACCGATTTCCGTTGTGCCGCCGCCAATATCCACTACCATTGAGCCGACAGTATCCTCAACCGGCAGACCCGCACCCAAAGCAGCCGCCATCGGCTCCTCAATCAAATGAACAGATGACGCCCCTGCCGCAAATGCAGAATCCAAAATCGCTTTGCGTTCAACCTGAGTCGCACCACCCGGCACGCAGATCACTACGCGCGGAGGTACGACTGAATGACCTTCCGTGGCCTTTTTAATCAGCATGCTTAGCATACGCTCGGCAATCGTAAAGTCGGCAATCACTCCGTCCTGCATAGGCCGGACGATTTCAATATTGCGCGGCGCACGCCCCTGCATTTTCTTGGCTTCCGTACCCACGGCGACAATCTTACTTTTACCGCCCGTACCCGATTGAACCGCCACCACAGACGGCTCGTCCAAAACAATGCCTTTACCGCGCACATAAATCAACGTGTTCGCCGTACCTAAATCAATGGCGATATCGTTGGAGAAAAAACGGGATAAAAAACGAAACATAAAATACCTGAATATCGGCCCAGCACCGATTTTATTTAATTGTTATTCAAAATATTAAAAACATGGGAACAGCACCTTTTCAGACGACCTCCCCACTCCCCGTATGAAACGCATGGCGAAATCACACGCCGTTTGAGTAGTTTTCGGTTATAATTCCTCGTTTGATCGAAGAAGAATGCAATGATACCCCAAATAAGGGGGTGCCTGCTATCAGACAAGGATTTTTTATGGCTTTAAGCTTAACCGATGTGGAAAAAATTGCCAAACTCTCACGCCTTTCACTGACCGAGGAAGAAAAAGGCAAAACCCTCTCAGAATTAAACGACATTTTCGCTATGGTCGAAAAGATGCAGAGCGTGAATACCGACGGTATCGAGCCGATGGCACACCCCCACGAGGCCGCCCTACGCCTGCGTGAGGATAAAGTTACCGAAACCGACCATGCCGCCGAATATCAAGCCGTCGCGCCGGAAGTGCGCAACCGCCTGTATATCGTGCCGCAGGTAATTGAAGAATAGTGTGAATTTATCCTGTAAGTAACAATATGGTGGAAGCTGCGTACAGCCTCGTAATATAAAAAATGTCAGTTGTTTTAATTCGCCGAAGCAGGTGTTTATTCTGGCATTTATATTTTCATACGACCTGAAAAGGAATTTCTGTGAAACAAGCCTTCATTTATACCGACGACAAGTCCCAGAAATTTTGGATTATCGATTCCGCTAGTAGTGACATCATGGTTAATTTCGGCAAACTTGGAACTGCCGGACGTTTCCAAATTACCGAATACGACGATGAAGCCGAGTGCCAAAAAGCTGCTGACAAACTCATCGCACAAAAGACTAAAAAAGGCTACAAACCTGCCCCCGATTTTAATTTCATCGACCGCCTTTATTTTGACGTTGAAGATTACGGTCCACATCGTAAAACCTCGCATCCACATTTCGTCCAATACTTAACCGATGATCTCTACTATGATTGCGGTGATGAAGAGGTTCCGTTTGGCAGCGATGAAGGCAGCGATACGTTGTACGAGCTTGCACAAGCCTTCCGTAAAAATAACAATCTGGATACATTAACTTTCCCGCAGAAAATGATTTGTGAATATTGGGGTATGGATTACCTGCCGCCTCAAGCAGACCAAACTGCCGAAAGCATTGAAGAACTGTGTAAACACCAAGAAATCGAAGTTTATCAATCTGATAAAGTGATTATCGCCACAGCATTCGGCAGCATTAAAATTACAGGTCGTCTGAAACCTGAATTGCAGCAACTTGCTCTGCTTGCCATACAAAGATTGGACATACTGGCACAGCTACGCGGTTGGTGTACTGAGGATGGGTTATCTGAAATCAGTCGTCAAATGATAGATGACCTGCGACGCTTTGCCATAGAAGCCAAAGGTTTTTCAAACTAGATGAGATCTTTTAGTCACCCTGAAAACAAAACGGATGATTGGAACTATGACAACCAATGATTTTTGGAACATCATCGACCAAGCACGTCCTGATTCATGCGATATTGGAAAGTTCAACCAAAACTTGATGCGCTTATTGGAATCTTTGCCTGATGAAGATTTGTTGTACTTTCATTATTTCTTTGAGATGTACGAATGCACTGTCATTGCCGGTCCCAATAAATTAATCTGGCCTGCACTATCTTTAGTATACGGTGGTAGGCATGCATACAATACTTACGGTTTTGCCGACTGGTTGATTTTGCAAGGAAGAAGCAAATATCTTGCTGTTTTACACGATGCCGACCGGCTGTCTGATACCGAAGCTGCGCCAAACTATTGCAGTGGCAGCCTAAAGGGGCATGAACATGAATATCCCGAGCAGCGTTATTTAGCCAGTCGAATCTATTGCAAACGAAAATGTATCGGTATCCGTGCATTCAAGAAAATTGCCGACGAATTTGCACAAAAGGCCAATATAGAATGGCAAGATGTTAGGCAGCGGGAATTAAACATCCCCACCCGTCAATACGACAGAGATTGGACACTGGAAGACCTTGCTGCAGTACTGCCGAATACTTATCGAAAATATATTATGTTTGAACACTAAACATATATTTTCAGACGACCTAACTATGAAACATCAGCGTGCCGAGCCTGTATGCACAATGTCTCCCAAGCGACTCATCAAGATACTGGGCTACCTGCGTGAATATGCTCAACAGTGGAATAAAGCATACGAAGAAATCGCCGAGCAAGTCTGCCACGCATTTGCCGATACCAAGCTGAAAGACGGAATAGGAATATTGGAAGCCGACTGCGTGGATGACTGGATGGATACCAATAATCCGGAACGTTGCCGCTATCGCGCTGAAGATGAACGGGATTATTGGGAAAATGTCCTTTTTCAAGGACACCGCGTAAGAGAAATCCCGCGTTTTAATCCCTGTTCCGCGATCACATTTATGGATAGTATAGGCAGGCATTTCGCCCTGCCATATTACTTGCTTTGGGCATTACAAGACCCAGACGGTATAATTGCCGACACATTGGCTTATGCATTAGAGAACAGCTATTACACTGATGAACTGCTGCTCAACGCTGCTCAACAACGTGCTTTGTTGAATACAGTCCGTTTTCTCGTGGAAATAACGGCAAATACCTACGACGACGGCTACTCTTCATATATTGACAGCCCATGGCAGGCTGCATTTGAACACTTAAATCAAATATTGTCAGATGCCAATATTTTGCTTGATAAAAAATAAGTCTTCCAAAAGAAGGTCGTCTGAAAGAATAAGTACGGTTTTTTAAGAGTAATTTGAAGTATATAGTGACAAGACAGTTCTGTTTCGCATACGAATAGATAAAAAGCACGAAGCAAAGGAATCTCATGTCCACCGAGCAACAACAACTGCACTCCATCGCTGTTAACCATATCCAACACTGCTTCAGCCACATCAAGCAACAGGTCAAACAGGCAGGCAAAGAAGTTGCTGTGTATTATTTCTATTTGGTGGACGATTTTTTTGCCGCAGGCAACGCCGCAATTACCCATCAGGATTTAGCAGCCTTTGCTGCCAAGCACAAGAAAGAATACAAAAATTGCACCATCCTGCAGGCGATTTGGGATGGTAGATGCACACTTTATGAAGACAAAACCGAAATCCAGAATGCTTCAGATGACTGGCTGAAAAACCAAAGCGAGCTCTACCAAGTTGCATACCGTAGCATAGAAAATCTAGATGATGACGACACCTATCAGCAAAAACGCACCGAATACGAAACAGCCCTGATAGCCGCACTACAACAATGCGACCAAGAAGGTCTGTTCGGCAACCGCGCCGAAAACGGTATATTACTGTTTGCGTTTTATATTGATGATTATGATGAAAATGACGAACAATCACTGCTTTACCGTTCCGCCACGCAACTCAACCAAGCGGATGCTTACCAAAAATTGATAGGTTGATGTTTTCAGACGACCCTGAAATCAGCCTACACCATTAAACTATTTAAAATCCCACTTATTTAATCTAAAAGACTCTTATGACCCAATACACCCTCAAACAAGCCAGCCAACTGCTGCAATCCAAACAAATCTCCGCCGTCGAACTGGCAACCGAATACCTCGCCGCCATCACAGCGCAGAACTCTGTTATCAACGGCTACATCACCCTCGACCAAGATAGAACCCTCGCCGAAGCCCGTGCCGCCGACGCGCGCATCGCACAAGGTAACGCTACTGCGCTCACCGGCGTACCCATCGCCTACAAAGACATTTTCTGTCAAACAGGTTGGCGCAGTGCGTGCAGCTCCAAAATGTTGGACAATTTCGTTTCGCCCTACACTGCCACCGTTGTACAAAACCTGCTCGACGAAGGTATGGTAACGCTCGGCCATACCAATATGGACGAGTTTGCCATGGGCTCGACCAATGAAACCTCGTTCTACGGCGCAACCAAAAATCCGTGGAATCCTGAGCACGTCCCAGGCGGTTCATCCGGTGGTTCCGCAGCGGTCGTTGCCGCACGCCTTGCTCCTGCCGCGCTCGGTTCGGACACCGGCGGCTCTATCCGCCAGCCTGCATCACACTGCGGCATCACCGGTATCAAACCTACCTACGGCACGGTTTCCCGCTTCGGCATGGTTGCCTACGCCTCCAGTTTCGACCAAGCCGGCCCGATGGCGCAAACCGCCGAAGACTGCGCGATTTTGCTTAATGCAATGGCGAGCTTTGACGAGCGCGATTCCACCAGCTTGGAACGCAGCAAAGAAGACTACGCCCGCGATTTGAACAAACCGCTCAAAGGCATGAAAATCGGCCTGCCTAAAGAATATTTCGGCGAAGGCGCGGATGCCGGTGTGCAGGCTGCTTTGCAAAACGTCATCGACCTTTTAAAAGCGCAAGGTGCGGAAACCATTGAAGTTTCCCTGCCACAAACCGCCCTGTCCATCCCCGCTTACTATGTCCTCGCTTCCGCAGAAGCCAGCACCAACCTTTCCCGCTACGACGGCGTACGCTACGGCCACCGCGCCGCCCAATTCAGCGACCTAGAAGAAATGTACAGCAACACCCGCGCCGAAGGTTTCGGCAGCGAAGTCAAACGCCGCATCATGATTGGCACTTATGTGTTGTCGCACGGCTACTACGATGCCTATTACTTGAAAGCCCAAAAACTGCGCCGCCTTGTTTCTAATGATTTTCAGACGGCATTCGCGCAATGTGATTTCATCCTCGCCCCAACTGCGCCCACCGCCGCCCCCAAACTCGGCAGCGACATCCACGATCCCGTGCAGATGTACCTTTCCGACATCTACACCATCGCTGTAAATTTGGCAGGTTTGCCAGCCCTGACCCTGCCCGCAGGTTTCAGTAGCAGCGGACTACCCATCGGCGTGCAATTTATCGGCAACCACTTCTCCGAAGCTAAAATCCTTGGCGCAGCGCATCAAGTACAGTTGGCGAGCGATTGGCATACAAAAGCACCCGCGTGAGGTTTACAGGTAACCTTTGAGGTCGTCTGAAAAAGGCTACCTGTAAATAGTGGAATTCGTAGCATTATTGTTTTGAATCATTTTTTTCAGGTAGCCTGAAGTAATGTTCCAATTAAAAATTCTAGAAAACTACAGCAAACTACTCAAAAAATATGAAGGTCTGGATGGCAAACTCAAACAGGAGCAAGACCAATTTGGCTACGAGTTGTTTACCGAAACCCATATTTTTTACGACTTAGATAAAATCCGAAAATACAGCCACGAGCTGCCGAAAGATTTTCCTGTAGAAGCAGCCAAAGAATATGCCGATTGCCAAAAGCGAAACAAATACGATTTAGGCTACATCACCAATTTTTCACAAATCCTCATATTCGGCGTTGATAGTAGTGATTGTCCGTTCTGCATGGATTTCTCAGAAAACAAAGAAATACCTCGTGTGATTTATTGGGATGACGGCGAACTGACATGGCGCGTTATTGCTAATTCATTGGAAGATTTTTTTAACTTATTTAATTGGGCATAATTTAGACGGCAACTTTCCGGCAGCCTGAAACTAACAAAATCACTAAAATAATGGAATATTACAATTACTTTTCCCCCAAATTCTGGCAACTCTTATGGGGTTTATGGCAGGAAGCCGGACTGGAAATATCTACAAGCATTGTGCTATTTCTGCTGTGGTGGCTCATCCTTTCTGTACTTATTACGTACATTTTGTGGCGAAAACGCCCCAAAACGTCGCATTTTTGGCGTAAGCATTTGTTACTCAATAGCATTATCTGCCTGCCTTTGAGTTTGTTTATCAACCTTGGTTACATAGTCATGCGTTTTATTATGCCGGCTCGCAATCAAGCGGCATCTTATGGGCAATTGACGCTATACCCTCTGGAACAAACATTTGTTACTTTATTTAATGTTATTTATTCCTACGAATGGTTGTTTCTAGTATCTGCTGTGGTTGCTGTGAATGTATTGCTACTGGCTATTTGGCGTAAAAATATTTTTAAACAATCAACGTTATCCTGAATGCAAAGCGGTTTTTTATGTATTTCAGAAATCCTGCCCAATGAAAAATCAAATATCCCCTATTTAAAACAACCCAAATTCAAAGGAAACTTAAACTATGACTTGGGAAACCGTAATCGGCTTGGAAATCCACGTCCAGCTCAACACCCAATCCAAAATCTTCAGCGGCGCATCGACTGCATTCGGCGCGGAACCCAACGCGCACGCCAGCGTAGTGGAATGCGCGCTGCCGGGCGTGCTGCCGGTAATGAACCGCGAAGTCGTTGAAAAAGCCATCAAATTGGGCTTGGCGTTGGATGCGAAAATCAACCAGAAAAACGTGTTCGACCGCAAAAACTACTTTTACCCCGACCTGCCCAAAGGCTATCAAATCAGCCAGTTGGATTTGCCGATTGTCGAACACGGCAAATTGGAAATCGTAGTGGGCGACGATGTGAAAACCATCAATGTAACCCGCGCGCACATGGAAGAAGATGCGGGCAAATCCGTGCATGAAGGCTTGAACGGTGCAACCGGTATCGACCTGAACCGTGCCGGCACGCCGCTGTTGGAAGTGGTATCCGAACCCGAAATGCGCTCCGCCGCCGAAGCCGTTGCCTACGCCAAAGCTTTACACAGCTTGGTAACATGGCTGGACATCTGCGACGGCAATATGGCGGAAGGCTCGTTCCGCGTCGACGCAAACGTATCCGTGCGCCCGAAAGGCCAAGCAGAATTCGGCACGCGCCGCGAGATTAAAAACCTCAATTCCTTCCGCTTCTTGGAGCAGGCGATTAATTACGAAGTGGAAGCGCAAATCGAGATTTTGGAAGACGGCGGCAAAGTACAGCAGGCAACCATGCTGTTTGACCCGGAAAAAGGCGAAACCCGCGTGATGCGCCTGAAAGAAGACGCGCATGACTACCGCTACTTCCCCGACCCTGATTTGCTGCCCGTCATCATTTCAGACGACCGGTTGCAAAAAGCCAAAGCAGAAATGCCCGAACTGCCGAAAGAAATGGCGGCGCGTTTCGTGGCGGATTACGGCGTGTCCGACTACGACGCGCGCTTGCTCACCGCCAGCCGCGTACAGGCTGCCTATTTTGAAGAAGCCGCCAAAGAGAGCGGACAAGGCAAGCTGACTGCCAACTGGATGAACGGCGAACTCGCTGCTACGCTGAACAAAGAAGGCATGGAACTTGCCGACAGCCCAATTACCGCTCCGCGCCTTGCCGCTCTGGTAGGCAAAATCACCGACGGCACATTAAGCGGCAAATTGGCGAAAAAAGCCTTTGAAGTCATGTGGGAGGAACCCGAAGCCTCCATCGCCGAAATCATCGAAAAACACGGCTTGCAGCAGATGACCGATACCGGCGCGATTGAAGCTATGGTAGATGAAGTGCTGGCAAACAACGCCAAAGCAGTGGAACAGTTCAAATCCGGCAACGAAAAAGCCCTGAATGCGATTGTGGGACAAGTGATGAAAGCCAGCAAAGGCAAAGCGAATCCCGCGCAGGTGCAGGAGTTGATTAAAGCGAAATTGGCTTAAGTAAGATAAAGGCTGTCTGAAAACGGTAAAATGGTTTTCAGGCAGCCTTTAAGCCAACTAGAATCTGTAATTTCAGCTGATAAATTCAACAACACTTTCATGCAACCTTCCCTAATATTAGGTCCTGTCCTAATTTAATGCGCTAAAGATCTTGGTAGATATTAAAATTATTGAATTAAACAAGGATAAAACATGACCGAGCAAGAATACCGCGAAACTTTCTCCGAAGACCAATCCGTCGGCTGGGATGCTATCGATGCCGAACTCGAAAAGCTTTACGGCAACACCAAGCCGCGTCATTACGGCAGTATCGTCAAATACTGCATTGGCGGAGAAGACCCGCTGGACGGCATCAGTATCTACGATTGCGAAGAACAAACACCACACCGCCACATCATCTCCTACGGCATGAGCGAACTTTACTTTTCTCCGGAAAGCGCTGATGCCGAATTCAGCAAATGGGGCTTTGAATTTACCTTTCGTATTACCCCCTACAAACTTGACCCCGATTCGAACCACGGCACGCCGCACGAACCATTTTGGGTTATCAACCTGATGAATTACCTCGCCCGTTATGTTTTTGAGAGCGAAAAGTGGTTCGACCCCTACCACTTTATTCTTACCAATGGTCCTATTCGAAGTGATACTGAAACCGCTTTGGTCGGTATCGCTTTTGTTCCTGATCCCAAACTGCCTGCCATTGATACACCGAATGGCAAAGTCGATTTTCTGCAGATGGTTGGTCTGACCCAATCCGAGCTGGATTGGTTGTGGCAAGAACCTTCAATCGCCCGCTGCAAAGAGCTGATCGACAAAATGCGTGTTGACAATCCCCTTCTGATAACGGATTTGGCGCGTACACGCAGTTATGTATAGCCACCTATACGCTTTTATCAATCAAATACCGCTTTTCATCTTGAACAGTTCGCGAATCCCAACGCTACTCCGCTTTCAGACGACGTCAGGTTGAGACTAAATGCCAATAATTTGGATACGTTGGAAAAGGGGCATTTGATTGGGAATGGGATGAAGATAAGCGTAGATGAATTGGGGAAAAAAGTTTTAGAACACATCGGTAAGAATGAACCGTTATTGTTGAAAAATCTACTGGTTAACTTCAATTAGGGAAAACATGAAGAAGTTAGGAAGTTGATTGGAGAGTTGATTAGGGTAGATTTTATTCAAATGAAAGACTAGGCTATGAAATCAAAATTTGTGTATAAGTTACTGGTAATTTCAAAGTACCTGTATATTTTAATTTGTATATCAATACCGATCGTTTTTATTTATGAAAGTTACCAAAGAGATAATGTTGATTTTATGATTTATATTCATGCTTTTATTATTTTTTCCATATTGGGTGTATTGACTCAATATTCTACGTCTAATTTTTTTGAAAAGGAAAAATAACATGATTGAACTATTTCCCGTTGAAACCGAAATTGTAAAATGTCTTCTTCGGAGCATTTTCTGAAAATTGCCAAAATCATGGTTTTGTGGGTTGCATTGCTGGGAAGTACATGGGCGTCTGAATTGGATCAGCCGATGCGAGCGACTATGTGCTGCTGAACAAAGAACAGCAATCGATGAACCTGAAAATCAATCATGTGTTTTCAGCCAGTCTTACCAGGTCGTCTGAAAGCAAGGTATAGGTTTAATTCTATTAAAGCTTGGTTTTCAGACGACCTTAAAGCCATTACAAATAAAAGAATAAGATGAAAATAATATTACCCGCAGTGCTATTGCTGGCAACGGCTTCCTCGTTTGCCAAAGATTACGCCGATCAACCTTTTACTCCTCAGGCAGTACAGGATGTATTGCATTGCAAGGTGTCATCGTTGGATTTTTCGTTTTGGATTCCGGAAAATTTCACTGGTTATCTTGATCCAAATGAACGTGCCGGAGAAAATGTAGGACGTTTTGTCAATGAAATCGATAATATTACTTACCGTTACCGCTTGCCGTTTAAGGTGCATCTTGCCAATCCCTTAGATGGAAAAGAAGTAGAAGGTCAGTATGTCGCTATTCGCAACAATGCTGTCTATTTGGAAATTGATTGGGCACGATATCCCAAATTGCATTCACTATACCGTCAGAAATATCAGGAAGACCTTCAAGAGCTGACGCAACAGCTAAAGGGACAAAATATCACATCCAAAACGACACCTAAAAAACTGGATACATTGGGCTATGATGTGCCTGCTGTCGAAAAATCGATAACAGATCCCAATAAAAAATCTAAGATATGGAAATATTTTGGCTTTGCTGCTGCCTTTAAGGCAGATGTACTAAGGGGTGATTCAGATAAGGGCTATATCGGCTGCCGTTATCCGTTGTAGACTGTCTTCCGAAAACGGAGGTCGTCTGAAAGCTGATTTTTCAGACGACCTTTTAACTTAATCTATTCAAACCACACCAAACCATGACCCATACCATTACCCTACCCGACCAAACCACCTTTACCGCCAATGACGGCGAAACAGTTTTAGCCGCTGCCGCCCGTCAAAACCTCAATCTGCCCCATTCCTGCAAAAGCGGTGCCTGCGGTCAATGCAAAGCCGAACTGGTGAGCGGCGATATTCAAATGGGCGAACACTCTGAACAGGCTTTATCCGAAGCAGAAAAAGCGCAAGGCAAGATTTTGATGTGCTGCACCACTGCGCAAAGCGACATCAGCATCAACATCCCCGGCTACAACGCCAACGCGCTACCCGTCCGCACCCTGCCCGCCCGTATTGAAAGCATGGTTTTCAAACACGATGTCGCCCTCCTGAGACTTGCCCTGCCCAAAGCCCCGCCGTTTGCTTTCTACGCCGGGCAATACATTGATTTATTGCTGCCGGGCAACGTCAGCCGCAGCTACTCCATCGCCAATTCCCCCGACCAAGAAGGCATTTTGGAACTGCACATCCGCAGGCGCGAAAACGGCGTCTGCTCGGAAATGATTTTCGGCAGCGAACCCAAAGTCAAAGAAAAAGGCATCGTCCGCATCAAAGGTCCGCTCGGTTCGTTTACCTTGCAAGAAGACAGCGGCAAACCGATCATCCTGCTAGCAACCGGCACAGGCTATGCCCCCATCCGCAGCATCCTGCTCGACCTTATCCGCCAAGACAGCAGCCGCGCCGTCCATCTTTACTGGGGCGCGCGTCATCAAGATGATTTGTACGCACTCGAAGAAGCGCAAGAGCTGACAGGTCGTCTGAAAAACGCCTGCTTCACTCCCGTCCTTTCAAAGGCCGATGAGGGCTGGCAAGGCGAAAAAGGATACGTCCAAACCGCTGCTGCGAAAGATTATCCCGATTTAAGCAGTTACGAAGTCTATGCCTGCGGCTCCGTCTCCATGATCGAAAGCGCGAAATCCGTGTTGACCGCGCAATGCAGCCTGCCTGAAACAGCCTTCTATTCAGATGCATTCTCGCCGGCGCAATAAATATATCTGCGCAAATCTAATCCTGCCGCAACTGCAAAAGGCTTGGAAACAGAATTGTCTTAAAAAATAATGTGCCGATGTCGTCGAACAAGTTTTCAGACGACCTCGGCACATGATTTCGTAAAAGGTCGTCTGAAAACGAATTTAGCAGGGTTTGCTTAGGTTTTCAGACGACCTTCGGAGTTGGGCGAACCTTATTCCGCTACCGTTTTGCGAATAAGCTTTTCAGCATTGGCGAGCGTGTTTTCCACTTCGGCAAACTCGATTTTGCTGCCCGACACCAGCGCGCGCGTGTCGTTGAATACGACTTGGACTGCGCCGTCAGTTTCGGTAACGAGGACGCGCAACGGCAGTTGCAGGGCGAAGGCGGGGTCTTTTTGCATCAGCGGCGTGCCGGCTCTGGGCGTGCCGAAGACGATGACTTTCGCGGGCTGCATGTCCAAACCGCTTTGTCGCGCGGCGGCTTGGTGGTCGATGACGGCGAACACGGTCATGCCTTTTTCTTTGACGGCGGTTTCCAAACGGCGGACGGTATCGTCGAAACTGTATTTGCTGACGGCGGTATGGGTTTGATTCATGGCGGAACTTTGTCGGGAATCAGGTTGTCGGGCGGCATCGCCACCGTGTGAAGCGCAGGCGGTTAGGGCGGCGAGGATGGCGGCTGCGGCGAAGGTGCGTATCGGTTTCATATTTTTCCTTGGATAAAAGGTCGTCTGAAACGTTTCAGACGACCTTGTTGCTGGTTATTTCAAACCTTTTTTCACCAAGTCTTCGTAACCACCGTGGTTGGTTACGTTGGTGTAGCCTGCTTTTTTCAACTCGGTAAGCGCGGCTTCGGCACGGCGGCCGCTGCGGCAGTAGAGGTTGACGGGCGCGTTTTTGTCGGGGCTGACGCTTTTGATGCGTTCGACGATTTGGTCGTGCGGAATATTGACCGAACCTTGCAGGTGGCCGGATTTGAATTCTTCTTCGGAACGTACGTCAATCCATACGCCTTTTGCTTTGGCAGGTTGCGCGCCGGCGACTTTGGCGGCGGGCGCGGCATAGGATACGGCGGCAGGCAGGACAAGTGCGGCGGCAGTCAGCGCGGCAGTCAGCAATTTTTTCATGGTCGTTTCTCCAAACGGTTGAACAAAAATATCAATCTAAACGGTTCGGCGGCAAAAAGCAATGTTCCGTCAACAGAAGGGTCGTCTGAAACGGGAGTTGTTTTCAGACGACCCTTTGAGACAAAATCAACGCTGCGCGTCAACCGCTTCCAAAGCACGCAGGGCATAAGTGTAGGCTGCGCCTGCGTTCAAGGAAATAGCGGTCGCCAGCGCGCCGGCGATTTCGCTTTCAGTCGCACCCGCCTTGGCAGCTGCGGCGGCGTGTACGCTGATGCAGCTTTCGCAACGGGTAGTGATGGCAACGGCGAGGGCAATCAGTTCGCGGGTTTTCGCATCCAATGCTTCGGCTGCGGCGGCTTGTTCCAGCGCGCCGTAGGCTTGCAGCATTTTCGGGTGGTTTTTACCCAGCTCGCCGAATGATTTTTTAACGTGTGCGGTGTGTTCGGGCCAATTTTGAAACATTTTGATTTCCTTTCCAATGTGTTTGATATGAAGGATGTTGCTCTTTCATGGCGAATTTAAAATTTAATCTGCCATCTTTACATCCGATGAATGGCATTATTGCAATAATTTGACTATTATAATCGTCAAATCATCTCATTCACTTGCAAAAAACACTTATGGACACTTTGGACAAACTCATCGAACTGGCGCAAATCACCGGCAGCGTGGACATACAATGCCTGTTCCGCGACAAATGGTACGCCCCGCATGAACGCAGGCGTGCGCACGGTATCGCGCACCTCGTCGTCGCCGGAGAAAGCTACATCAAAATCGAAGGCGAACCCGAAGCGCGTCTCTTGCAAACCGGCGACCTTATCTTTTTCCCGCGCAGCGCCGAACACATTATCAGCAGTGAAGCAGACTGCAACAACTGCGGCGATACCATTCATATCGGCAACGACGGCGCGTTTACCATTGAATCTTCAGGTAGCGGCGGCGAAAAAGGGCTGGATTTGTTCTGTGCTCGTTTCGAATACGACGAACACGCTGACATCATGCACGACCTGCCCGAAACCGTCCTTATCAAGATGGACCATCCCTCGCTGCAATGCCTCATTTCCATGTTGCAATACGAAAGCGCACACACGCTTTCCGGCTCGCGCGCCATCGTCAATGCCCTCTCCTCCGTACTCCTCGTCCTCATCGTCCGCGCCCATCTCGAACAAGGCGGAGAAGCGCCTTTGGGCGGCATACTCAACGGCCTGCGCGACAAACGCCTGCGCCAACTCATCCAAACCGTCGTCAGCCGCCCCGAAGACGAATGGAACATCGAAAAAATGACCGCGCTTGCCAACCTTTCCCGCGCCCAACTGATGCGCCTGTTCAAACAGCAAACCGGCATCAGCCCCCACGCCTTCGTCAACCTCATCCGCCTGCGCCAAGCCGCCGTTCTGCTGCGGCAAACCGCCGATTCCGTCCTGTCCGTCGCCCTGAACGTCGGCTTCCAATCCGAAACCCACTTTGGCAAAGCGTTTAAAAAACAATACGGGATTTCGCCGGGGCAGTATCGGAAAAATGAAAACGAAACGGCAGATGAAGATACCAGCCAGCCGCTTGAAGGCATTTGAACCCGAAAGGTCGTCTGAAAACGTCAAAGTCAAAAGCGTCATAAACTTTTGATTTATCGTTTAGCCATTGTGATGCCCGAGAAAGCCTGTTTGGATACACCGTTTATTTGCCTATATAATCCATTTTTCCCTTTTCAGACGACCTCTTATGCTCAGCTACCGCCACGCCTTCCATGCCGGCAACCATGCCGATATGCTCAAGCATTTCATCCTTTTCCTGACGCTTGATTATTTCAATCAGAAAGACAAGCCCTATTGGTATATCGATACCCACAGCGGTGCAGGTTTATATGACTTGAGCGGCAGCGAAGCGCAAAAAGTTGGCGAATACAAACAAGGTATTCAGTTGCTCCAAGAGGCGGAACATCTGCCGCCCGAACTGTCCGCCTTTATCGCCCGCCTAAAATCCATACTCCCGCAAGAACAGCTCTATTGCGGTTCGCCGTGGCTTGCCCAAGCCCTGACGCGCGACAGCGACAAACTGCGTTTGTTTGAGCTGCATCCTGCCGATTTCCAACATTTAAAGAACAATATGGAAGAAGCGCGTTTGGGCAGACGCGGGCAGATTGTGCAGACAGACGGTTTTCGCGGTTTGATTTCGCTACTGCCCCCGCCGCCGCGCCGCGCCGTCGTCCTGATAGACCCTCCGTATGAAGAAAAGCAAGACTATCAGCGCGTTGTCCAAACTTTAAAAGACGCGCTCAAACGCTTTGAGCAGGGTTGTTATATGGTTTGGTATCCTTGCTTGAGCCGCGAAGAAAGCCGCAAGCTGCCCGAACAACTGCAAAAGCTGATGCCCGACAGCTACCTGCACGCCGAGTTGCACGTCCACACACCGCGTCCGGACGGATTCGGGATGCACGGCAGCGGCATGTTTATCATCAACCCACCCTACCTGCTGCCGGAACTGCTGAAAAACAACCTTCCCGCGTTGACCGACATACTGGCGCAAGACAACGGCGCGCGATTCGTCTTAAACAGCTGCATAAAATAATCAGCCATCCCCAGCCCGCCAAACGAAGACACTGGCGGGAAATCCTATGGCAGAGGCCTCCGATTTAAACTACAATTCACTACATTGTTTTTACGCTTTCAAATTATGACTATCAGACATCCCGCTTCATTGCTTTTGGCTTCCCTTTGCACGCTTTTTCTATGCTCGTGCGAACGCTCAGTCCAAGATACGGTACAAGAAACCTTCGGCGAAGAGCTTCGCGGCCACTTCATCAGCAGCGCGACAGCCATCTGCGTGGAAAAAGCGCCGAAAAGCAGCGCGATACCGTCTGATACCGTACAGCAAATCTGTTCGTGCGCTTCGGAAAAAACCGCAGACCAGATATCCATCGACGATATGTCGAAACTGATCGGCGGCGAAGTTGGCGGCGAGCTGAAAACCAAAATCAAACAAAGCGCGGTCGAATGCGCCAAAGAAATGATAGGCGGCACCGCCTCCGCCCCTTCAAGCAAAAAATAAATACCGACCTCGTCTGAAAACCATAGTGGATTAACTTTAAATCAGGACAAGGCGACGAAGCCGCAGATAGTACATCAGGACAAGGCGATGAAGCCGCAGATAGTACAGATAGTACGGAACCGATTCACTTGGTGCTTTAAGCACCTTAGAGAATCGTTCTCTTTGAGCTAAGGCAAGGCAAGGCCGTACTGGTTTAAAGTTAATCCACTATATTTTCAGACGACCTTTTCTTTTTTATAGCCAGAAACCGAGTCCGATATGAAAACATTAGCGCAATTCCTACCGCAGCATTTACAGCAAAACAGCATTCCTGCCGAATTGGGCAGCGTCCTCGAATCCATTGTCGCCGCCTGCTCCGACATCAGCGGCAAAGTCCGCTTGGGCGCACTCGCCGGCGTGTTGGGCATGGCGGGTACGGGCAATGTTCAGGGCGAAGATCAGAAAAAGCTGGATGTAATTGCCAACGATATCCTGATTGACGTCTTGAAAAACAACGCCCATGTTGCCGGTTTGGCAAGCGAGGAAGAGGATACTTTTGTAGCAGCCAACGAAAACGGCGGCTATCTCGTCTTGTTTGACCCTCTGGACGGTTCGTCCAATATCGATGTCAATATTTCCGTCGGCACGATTTTTTCCGTACTTGCCAAGCCCGAAGGTCGTCTGAATACCGAATCCTTCCTGCAAAAAGGTCGTGACCAAGTGGCGGCAGGTTATGTTTTGTACGGTCCGCAAACCCAATTGGTGTTCACTTTGAAACACGGCGTTTTCGTGTTCACGCTCAACGAAAACAACGAATTCGTCCTGACCAAAGAAAATCCAGAAGTGCCGGCATCGACCAAAGAATTTGCCATTAATATGTCCAACGCCCGCCACTGGCAAGCCCCTATGCAGCAATATATTAACGAACTGCTGGCAGGCGATACGGGCGTTCGCGGTAAAAATTACAATATGCGCTGGGTGGCGAGCATGGTCGCTGAAATCCACCGCATCCTGATGCGCGGCGGCGTATTCATGTATCCTCAAGACAAACGCGATCCGTCCAAACCCGGCAAGCTGCGCCTGATGTACGAAGCCAACCCGATGAGCCTGATTTTGGAACAGGCAGGCGCGGCGGCAAGCAATGCTTTGGAAAACATGCTCGACATCGTCCCCACGGGTCTGCACCAACGCGTAGCCGTCGTTATGGGCAGCCGCGAGGAAGTCAAATATGTCGGCAAGCTGCATCAAAAATAAGATGTTGAGTTTGTAGACTATCCTGCCATAAAAAGGTCGTCTAAAAATCCGTTTCAGCATTCTCTATGAACGTTGAAACAGGTTTTCAGACGACCTTTTGTGTATTTAGTATTCGGGCAGTTATAGTGGATTAACTTTAAATCAGGACAAGGCGACGAAGCCGCAGATAGTACATCAGGACAAGGCGATGAAGCCGCAGATAGTACAGATAGTACGGAACCGATTCACTTGGTGCTTTAAGCACCTTAGAGAATCGTTCTCTTTGAGCTAAGGCGAGGCAACGCCGTACTGGTTTAAAGTTAATCCACTATACAAGGCCTGCTGTTCGGCAAGCCTTGAATCATCTGCGGGCCGTTATGACCTTTCACCCAAAATCATCGAGCCTATGCCCGCATCGGTGAAAATTTCCAGCAAAAGCGCGTTGGGCAGGCGGCCGTCGATGATGTGGGTCGCTTTGACGCCGTTGCTTGCTGCTTCGACGGCGGAGCTGATTTTGGGCAACATACCACCGTAGAGCGTGCCGTCTGCGATTAATTCGCCGATACGGCTTGGTGTGAGGTTGGTCAGCAGGTTGCCTTCTTTGTCCATCACGCCGGCGATATTGGTCATCATCAGCAACTTTTCCGCGTTCAACTCTTCCGCCAGTTTGCCTGCGACCAAATCCGCGTTGATGTTGAAGGCTTCGCCTTTTGCGCCGACGCCGATGGGCGCGACGACGGGGATGCAGCCGCGTTCGATCAATCCTTCAATCAGGCGCACGTCTATGCTTTCGACCGTACCGACTTGTCCGATGTCCACGCCTGTTTGTTCAGGCGTATCGACCAGCAGTTTTTTCGCTTTGATGAAGTGGTTGTCGCGTCCGGTGACGCCGACCGCGCGTCCGCCCTGCAAATTAATCAGCGAGACGATTTCTTTATTCACATGACCGCCCAACACCATTTCGACGATGTCCATCGTTTCGCCGTCGGTCACGCGCATGCCTTGCACGAATTCGCCTTTTTTACCGATTTTTTCCAACATTTCATTAATTTGCGGGCCGCCGCCGTGGACGATGACGGGGTGGATGCCCACCAGTTTGAGCAAAACAACATCGCGGGCGAAGCCTTCTTTCAAAGCAGGCTCGGTCATGGCGTTGCCGCCGTATTTGATGACGATGACGGAGCCGGAAAAACGGCGGATATACGGCAGGGCTTCGGCTAAAATGCGCGCTTTGTCGGCTGCGGAAATGGGGTGGGATTCGCTCATAATCGTGTCTCATTGTTAACAATTTAATCATTATAGCGGATCACCTTTGAATCAGTAAAAATCAGCTTCGCAACTGTTTGCTGCCTCGCCGTCTTGTCCTGATTTAAAGTGAATCTGCCCTATCTTAACGTCAAAGGTCGTCTGAAACAACATTCCCCGCCCCTTATCGGTTGAGGATGCGCCCGTCGGAATGGTAGAATCAACGGATTCAGGCATATCGGTTTGCCGTCGCCGACGGATGCGGTATTGCCCACACATTTTCTCAAACAACGGTTATCCGGTTCGCCCGATATACCGAGGACTTTCCCATGATTAAAATCAGCACTCAATTTGACGCCGGCTCCGTCGTCGTCAAAGACCTGACCGACCCTGCCAATATCCGCCTCGCCCTGCGTCCGGACAACGCTTCCGATTTCGCCCAATGGTTTTACTTCCGCCTGCAAGGTGCGGCCTACCAGAATTGCGTGATGCACTTTGAAAACGCGGCGGATTCGGCTTATCCCGAAGGCTGGGAAGATTATCAGGCGTGCGCCTCTTACGACCGTCAAAATTGGTTCCGCGTCCCGACCGAATACGAAAACGGCGTGCTGACCATCAACCATACGCCGCTCTCCAACAGCGTTTACTACGCCTATTTCGAGCCCTACTCCCACGAGCAGCATTTAAACCTCTTGGGCGACGCGCAAGGCAGCGGACTTTGCCGCATCGACGACTTGGGCAGCACGGTGCAAGGCCGCGACATCAATCTGCTGACCATCGGCAACCAAGTCGAAAGCGACATGAAAATCTGGATTATCGCGCGTCAGCATCCGGGCGAAACGATGGCGGAATGGTTTATCGAAGGCCTGCTCGGCCGCCTGCTCGATCCGCAAGACCCGACTGCACGCACCCTGCTCGACCGCGCCACGTTCTACATCGTGCCGAACATGAATCCCGACGGCTCGGTATTGGGCAACCTGCGAACCAATGCCGCCGGCGCAAACCTCAACCGCGAATGGGAAAACCCGACTTTGGAAAAAAGCCCGGAAGTCTTCCTCGTGCGCGAAAAAATGCTGGAAACCGGCGTGGATTTGTTCCTAGACATTCACGGCGACGAAGCATTGCCGTTTGTCTTTGTCGCCGGTACGGAAGGCGTGCCGAACTACAATCCGCGCATTGCCGCGCTGGAAACGCAGTTCAAAACCGCCCTACTCTCCGCCAGCCCCGACTTCCAAGACGAATACGGCTATGAAAAAGACGCGCCCGGCCAGGCAAACATGACGCTCGCGACCAACTGGGTGGGCAACCGTTTCGACTGCCTCGCCTATACGCTCGAAATGCCGTTTAAAGACAACGCCAACCTGCCCGACGACGACTTCGGCTGGAACGGCCAACGCTCCCTGCGTTTGGGTGAAGCCATGTTGTCTGCCGTCTTGAACGTTGTCGATGATTTACGATAATTATTTTTCTCTATCACACAAAAGGTCGTCTGAAAATCCCAATCGGCATTTTCAGACGACCTTTGTCGGGCTAAAACACATAAACCGCCCTTCCCATAAGGAACACACATCATGATGATACATCCGAAGTTCAATCCTATTGCCATCAAAATCGACCCTATCGCCATCCGCTGGTATGCCCTCAGCTATATCGTCGGCTTTATGCTCTTCCTATGGCTGGGCCGCCGCCGCATCAAACAAGGCAACACCGCCTTTACCAAAGAAATGCTCGACGACTTCCTGACCTGGGGCGTATTGGGCGTCATTCTCGGCGGACGGCTCGGCTATATCCTGTTTTACAAATTCTCATACTACCTCGACCATCCGCTCGAAATGCTCAAAGTTTGGGAAGGCGGCATGTCGTTCCACGGCGGCTTCTTGGGCGTCGTCATTGCCATGTGGCTGTTCAGCCGCAAACACAAAATCAGCACCTTGAAAACCATGGATTTCGTCGCACCGCTCGTTCCGCTGGGTTTGGCTTCCGGCCGTATCGGCAACTTTATCAACGGCGAACTCTGGGGCCGCATTACCGATATCAACGCCTTTTGGGCAATGGGCTTCCCGCAAGCGCACGCAGAAGACCTCAACGCCGCCGTGCGCAACCCGCTTTGGGCGGAATGGATGCAGCAATACCACGTACTGCCGCGCCACCCTTCGCAACTCTACCAATTCGCGCTTGAAGGTATCTGCCTCTTCATCGTCGTATGGATTTTCTCCAAAAAACCGCGCCCGACGGGACAAGTCGCCTCCCTCTTCCTCGGCGGCTACGGCTTCTTCCGCTTCATCGCCGAATATGCCCGCCAACCCGACGACTATCTCGGCCTGCTCACCTTGGGCTTGTCGATGGGACAATGGTTGAGCGTGCCGATGATTGTTTTGGGCGCCATCGGCTTCGTTTGGTTCGGTAAGAAAAACCGCCTGAACTGATGCCCAAAGGTCGTCTGAAAACCCAAGCGGGACGCGATAACCAGCGTCCCGTTCTCACATCAGCCGCGCATCAACCATCCAAACCGGCACGATTTGCGATTCATCAAACCGAATCGCAAAAAATCTTAAATCCGACTTGGTTTATCCGCCGCCCGATGGTATCGTGGCACACCTTTCCACCTTTTTTAAAGAGAGCCTAACATGTCAGAAGAAAACAAAATCAAAGTCAACGACCTGCCCGAAGACAAAAAAGAACAGTCTGAAGAAGTCGAGCTGCCCGTAGTCAACAACGAAGAAAAACGCGGCGGACACAGCGAAGGCGGTTGCTGCGGCGCATGCGGCGGTTGATTCCGTTTTGAAAAACAAAGGTCGTCTGAAAACCTGAAACATGGTTTTCAGACGACCTTTTATCATGGAGAGATATGGCGGATTTTGTATAGTGGATTAACTTTAAACCAGTACGGCGCTGCCTCGCCTTAAGCTCAAAGAGAACGATTCTCTAAGGTGCTGAAGCACCCAAGTGAATGGTTCCGTACTATCTGTACTGTCTGTGGCTTCGTCGCCTTGTCCTGATTTAAAGTTAATCCACTATAACCATTGCAAAACAAAACGTCGTCTGAAAACAAGCATTGCCCGTTTTCAGACGACGTTTCGGCATTTTCAAACCGTCTCAAGCCCGACTGATCAAATGATCGACCAATGCCGGCACGCCTTCCGCCGCGCGTTTCGGAATCACTTCGACATCCGCGCCCACGCCTTGCGGGTTCGGATCGACCAGATAGCATTCCGCATCGGGCGGCGCGTAATGAATCAGCGAAGCCGCCGGATAAACCTGCATCGACGTGCCGACAATCATGACCACATCCGCATCGCGCATTTCTTCGACCGCCACATCAAACATCGGTACTTGTTCGCCGAAAAACACGATATGCGGGCGCATCGGATTGCCTTGGCTGTCGCACACGTCGTCGGTCTGCTCGCCGGTAAATTCGATGATTTCGTCTTCATCGACGGTGCTGCGTAGTTTGTTCAGCTCGCCGTGCAGGTGCAATACTTTGCTGCTGCCCGCCTTCTCATGCAGCGCGTCCACATTCTGCGTGATGATGTGCACATCGTAATATTGCGCCAGCTTAACCAACGCCAGATGCGCGGCGTTCGGCTCGGCGGCGTTTGCCTGAAGCCTGCGCTGGTTATAGAAATCGATGACGAGCTTGGGATTGCGCGCCAAGGCTTCGGGCGTGCAGACATCCGTCACCTTATGCCCTTCCCACAAACCGCCCGCATCGCGGAAAGTCAGCAACCCGCTGTCGGCGCTAATCCCCGCGCCGGTCAGGACAACGCATTTTTTCATACCGTTGCCCTGCCTTATTGCCGGTAAGTCTGTAAGAAACGCTCGAGTTTGCCCATGGCTTCTTCGATTTGGTGGGTGTACGGCAGGGTAACGATGCGGAAGTGGTCGGGGCGTATCCAGTTGAACCCGGTTCCTTGGACGAACAAGACTTTTTCGCGCACGAGCAAGTCGTAGATGAATTTCATGTCGTCATGAATGCCGTACATTTCGGTGTCGATTTTCGGGAACATATACATCGCACCCATCGGTTTGACGCAGGAAAGTCCGGGAATTTGGTTAATCATTTCCCACGCTTTATTGCGCTGCTCGAGCAGGCGGCCGCCGGGCAGGATAAATTCGTTGATGCTTTGATAGCCGCCCAAAGCGGTTTGGATGGCGTGTTGCATGGGTGTGTTGGCACACAGGCGCATGGAGGCGAGCATATCGAGACCTTCGATATAGCCTTTGGCATGTTCTTTAGGACCGTTGAGCACCATCCAGCCTTGGCGGAATCCGGCAACGCGGTAGGCTTTGGAGAGGCCGTTGAAGGTGATGGTCAGCAGGTCGGGCGCGAGTGCGGCGATGTGGTGGTGTACCGCTCCATCGTAGAGGATTTTATCGTAGATTTCGTCGGCGAAGATGATCAGACCGTGTTTGCGCGCCAACTCGGCGATTTCAAGCAGGATTTCTTTGCTGTACACCGCGCCGGTGGGGTTGTTGGGGTTGATGACAACGATGGCTTTGGTTTTGGACGTGATTTTGGCTTCCATATCGGCAAGGTTGGGAAACCAGTCGTTTTCTTCGTCACACAAATAATGGCGCACCGTACCACCCGCTAAAGTGGCAGCAGCCGTCCACAACGGATAGTCGGGCGTGGGAATCAGGATTTCGTCGCCGTCGTTCAAAAGCGCCTGCATGGACATGGTAATCAGCTCGGACACGCCGTTGCCGATATAAACGTCGTTGACCGAAATATCACGCAGACCTTTGGTTTGGTAATAGTGAACGATGGCTTTTCGGGCGGAATACAGCCCTTTGGAATCGCAATAGCCCTGTGCGGTCGGCAGGTTGCGGATCACGTCCACCAAGATTTCATCGGGCGCTTCAAAGCCGAACGGTGCAGGGTTGCCGATATTGAGCTTGAGGATTTTATGACCTTCTTCTTCGAGTTGCAGGGCTTTTTTGTGTACGGGGCCGCGGATGTCGTAGCAAACATGGTCCAGCTTGGACGATTTGGGAAATTTCTCCATGATGTGTGTTCCGTAAAATTGTTAACAATGGGAGTAAATGTACTCCGTTTGCAGGCGGAAAGAAAGGGGCAAATGCGGGATTTTTGCCTGCCGCTTCAATAATCAAGCGCCGAAAACAATTAAGGTCGTCTGAAAACCCTTTTTCAGGATTTTCAGACGACCTTTCCGTGTTGCAAGATGCTTAAACGGGCAAGCGGATTATGCGCCGTAAACGGGGTATTTGTCGCAAAGCGCAGTGATTTGCTTGCGGACGTTTGCCAGATTCGCTTCGTCTTCAGGGTTTGCCAAAACGTCGGCAACGAGGTTGGCGAGGACTCGGGCGTCGGCTTCGTTGAATCCGCGTGTGGTCATAGCGGCGGAGCCGATGCGGATGCCGGAGGTAACGAACGGTTTTTCCGGGTCATTTGGGATGGCGTTTTTGTTGACGGTGATGTTTGCTTTGCCCAATGCGGCTTCGGCGGCTTTGCCGGTGATTTTCATCGGTTGCAGGTCAACGAGGAAAACGTGGCTTTCGGTGCGGCCGGAAACGATGCGCAAACCGCGTTTGACCAATTCTTCCGCCATCGCTGCGGCGTTGATTTTCACCTGTTTCGCGTATTGTTTGAATTCGGGTTGCAGGGCTTCTTTGAACGCAACGGCTTTGGCGGCGATGACGTGCATCAGCGGGCCGCCTTGCAGGCTTGGGAAGATGGCGGAGTTCAACGCTTTTTCATGCGTGTTGTCGCGGCACAAAATCACGCCGCCGCGCGGGCCGCGCAGGGTTTTGTGGGTGGTGGTGGTCACGAAGTCGCAGAACGGGACGGGGTTGGGATATTCGCCGCCGGCAATCAGGCCTGCGTAGTGCGCCATATCGACAAAGAGGTAGGCACCGACTTTGTCGGCGATTTCGCGGAATTTCGCCCAGTCGATTTGCAGCGCGTAGGCAGATGCGCCCGCGACGATCATTTTGGGTTTGTGTTCGAGCGCGAGGCGTTCGACTTCGGCGTAATCGAGAACTTCGTTTTCATCCAAGCCGTAGGCAATAGCGTTGTAGAGTTTGCCGGAAATATTGACGCTGGCGCCGTGTGTCAAGTGGCCGCCGTGGGCGAGGCTCATGCCGAGGATGGTGTCGCCGGGTTTGAGGACGGAAGCGTACACGGCTTGGTTCGCTTGGGAGCCGGAATGGGGTTGGACGTTGGCGTATTCCGCACCGAAGAGTTCTTTGACGCGGTCGATTGCCAGCTGTTCGACGATATCGACGTATTCGCAGCCGCCGTAGTAGCGTTTGCCGGGGTAGCCTTCGGCGTATTTGTTGGTCAATTGCGAACCTTGTGCCTCCATCACGGCGCAACTGACGTAGTTTTCGGAAGCAATCAGTTCGACGTGGTCTTGCTGGCGTTGGTCTTCTTGGGCGATGGCGGCTGCCAGCTCTGGATCATATTGGGCTAGGTTGACGCTTTTTGAAAACATCTTCTCGACTCCTTTGTCGGTTGGGAAACGGGGATTGATAAGTGTTGAACAATGTACCAAATCGGTTTGGATTGTCAACGATTTTATAGTGGATTAACTTTAAATCAGGACA
>NZ_KV794955.1:15633-16022 GCF_001808875.1 Neisseria sp. HMSC064E01 | reverse complement strand
GTAGCAAAACGCTTTGCCCTTGCCGCCGCCGCTTTGGAGCTTGCTGCCCCTGTTACAGGTTTGGCAGCAGGCGTAGGCATGGCAGGCGTGAAACAATGCTTTGATGAATGGCTGGAAGCCAACGGAGCGGGGAAACACGAAGACCGCCGAATCATCGAGCAGACAGAGGACTTTATCGACCTATACGCGTTAGGTATGAGGTTTACGGATTGGAGCGATAAAAGCACCAATAAAGACCATGCAGGCTATCGGAAACAGGAGGGGGAGAAATTGGAATTGTGGGTAATCCGCCGTGTCTTTGCCGATGAAATCGCCCAAAGTTTCGATGAATTAAAAGTTTGCCGTGTGTTGTTAGACGGGGGATTGCTGAAATACAACCACAAAAACAA
>NZ_KV794955.1:0-15533 GCF_001808875.1 Neisseria sp. HMSC064E01 | reverse complement strand
GCCCGCCATGACCGATACAGGCGGGCTTTTTTACGTCCATTACTTCAGACAATCTATTCTATCCGCCATAAAACCGATGGCAAAGCCCCTAATTTTCTCGAATTAGGGCTATTCAGCTCCTACCTAATACCAATCCATACCCAAACGGCAAAACGCGCTTACAGCGCAATTACGCCCTGTTTCCGCCATGACCGACGGGGATAAATAATTTTCGGAGCAATACGCGCGTAAATAAAACCCTATGCGCGTGAGTAAATATAGTGGTTACCGTGGTTACCACAAAACTTAACATTTATAACTATATGAATATCGATATAAAAATGATGAAAAAACGGTAACCACCTACATTAATTTAACAGGTTACCGAGTGGTTACCAGTGGTTACCCTCTTATTTTCATGTAGTTACACCATAAATCAAATAGCGGTAACCAGCGGTAACCATGTAAAGGATTGTGAGTGGTTACCATGAAAGCCCCGATTTATAAGGCTTTGGCAGCGCGGTAACCACGGTAACCACTACTTTTTTATCTATATACGCTTTTTTTGTGTGGGCGCATGACTGACAGAGCCGATACAAACAAAAGCCGCCTGAAAGGCAATATCGGACGGCTGGAAGAAAAGGGCAAACGCAGCCCACAAGACGGCGCGTGATTACTGGTGTTACAATCCGACCATATTTCACAGCTTGGCAGAAATACCACAAAACGCCCCTGAAAAATTTTGACTTTGACAAATTTACGGTATTTTGTAATCTATTAAAAATTTAATTAAATAAAAACAATATATTATCTATTCAGTTCAAGACTCTCCGTCGCTATAAAATTTAACCGCTTTCGAGCAGTTATTTTTTGTCTTTAGTTATCAGTCCTTCGTTGTGTCATTATTACTATATAAAAAATATGGTTTTAAACACGTTGGGACAGTTATGGGACACAAAAAAGCCGTCATTTTAGACGGCTTTTTTATTTTTATCGTTAGCGGTGTTTTGGGATGCAGGCTTCGATTAGGGTGGGAGGTCGTCTGAAAATGGTTTTAGCAAAATTTGCTATGTCCATTTTCAGACGCCCTTTTTTTGTTTTACCGCATTAGCATCGGCATCCTGAGCCGTTTAATTAATTTCAGGCTGCGGGACTTTGTGTTGGACGGCGTAAACGGCGGCTTGGACGCGGCTGCTGAGGTTGAGTTTGCGTAGCAGGTTTTGGACGTGGACTTTGACGGTGGATTCTGCCAAGTCTAAATGGCGGGCGATGACTTTGTTGCTGTGTCCGGCGGCGAGGTAGCCGAGGATTTCGAGTTCGCGCGGGGTGAGGGTGGAGAGTGCCTGGTCGGTGCGCGGTGCGGATGGGGAAATCAGGGATTGGACGAGGCGTGTGGTCATTTCGGGGGAGAAGACGTTGTCGCCGTCGACGGCTTTGCGGATGCTGTCGAGCAGGAAGTCGGCGTTGATGTTTTTCAGCAAAAAGCCGCGTGCGCCGATGCGCATGCATTCGGTCAGGTCGTCGCTGTCTTCGGAAACGGTCAGCATGATGACGGTTTGGTTCGGGTTGACGCCCAAGATTTGTGCCAGTGCTTCGCGTCCGTTCATGACGGGCATGTCAAGGTCGAGTAAGACGACGTCGGGTTTGAGCTGTTCCGCCATTTTGACGCCGGACAAGCCGTCGGCGGCTTCGCCGATGACTTCAAAGTCGCTTTGGCGTGAGAGTAGTGCTTTGATGCCGCTGCGGAAGAGTGTGTGGTCGTCGATGAGGATGATTTTAATAGTCATGGGTCGTTCTCTTGTGTTGCGGTAAGGTTAAGGTAACGGTTGTGCCTTGTTCGGGCTGGGATTGGATGTCTAGGTTGGCATTGATGCGGCGTGCGCGCTCTTGCATGATGCCGAGTCCGACATGTTCGCCGGAGAGTTTGTGCAGGTGTTGCGGGTTAAAGCCGATACCGTCGTCTTCGATGCTCAGGGTAAAGTTTTGTTGGTTGAGCATGCTGATTTTGACGTGTTGGGCTTTGGCGTGTTTGCGGATGTTGGACAGGCTTTCTTGCAGGATGAAGATGATTTGCAGCTGTTCGTCATCGTTTAGTGTGCGGCCGTCGTCCTGCCATACTGTATCGACACTGATTTTGGTTTGGCGTTCAAATCTGGACAGTAGGGTGGTTACTGCTTCCGGAAAGTCTTTGTTGCTGATTTTGGTCCGGAAGTTCAGCAGAAGTTCGCGCACGTCTTCGTAACATTCTTGTACGCCGTCTTTGATGAAGCGGATGTTTTCTTCGGCTTGATCTTTTTGGTCGGCGTGGAACGCGCTTTCGAGCATTTGAACTTGCAGATTGAGGAAGGTTAACGCTTGGGCGATGCTGTCGTGCAAGCCTTGTGCAATCAAGTTGCGCTCTTGGAGTACGGCAAGCAGGCGCCGTTCTTGTTCGAGACGGCTGCTGGCGATGGATACACCTAATTGACCGCATAATGTACGCAGGAGTTCGTTGTCGTTGTCGTTGAGCGTGGGGTCGTCTGAAAAATATAGGGTCAGGATGCCGAGTTCTTCTTCTTGATAGGTGATGGGGAAAACGGCGGTGTGTTTGAATTCGGATGCTTTTTCGTCCGGTTGGGTTTGTTCGGTGTTCGAATCGTCGCCTTCTGCTTCGGACAAACCGATAGAGGCGACTAGGTTGGTGTTTTTGCGGTCGTTGTCTAAAAGGCGGATGCTGCCTGCACTTGCGGAAACAGCAGGCAGGGTTCGTGCGAGGAATTCTTCTGCTGCTTCGCGTGGGGTCAGGGTTTGGTGCAGGTCGCGCGTGGTTTGGTAGAGCAGGGTCAGGTCGCGGTTTTGGCGGGCAAGGTCTTGGGTTTGTCTGGCTACTTGTCCTTCCAAGTCGGTATAGAGGACTTTCAGACGACTGCTCATTTGGTTGAAGCCTTTGCTGACTTGCGCAAACTCTTGAATCTGTTCGGTATCGATTTGTACGCCGAATCTGCCTTGGCTGATGGTTTCCACGCCGTCACGCAGGGTTTCCAGCGGACGGATAATCCAAGCGTAATGCCATACGATCATTAAACCTGCGGCGACAAAAATCATCAGCATCATCGCCATTTGGAAACGGCGCAGCCACAAGGTGTTTTTTTCGTTGGCGTTTTCCAATGCCTGTAAGAACAATTCGATATTGCCGGCAAAGCGGTAGAGTTCGATTTGCGTCGGTCTGCGGTAATGTTTCAGCGCGGGTTGGATGTTTGATTTCCAGTCGATTAAGAGCATGGACTGTATGAGATTATACGCCGGCGGTGTTTCCGAAGGCATCAGGGGATAGATGGCATCGCTGGTGGTGATGCGCAGAAGCGTCTTTTCAAATTCGCGTAATTGGTTGTCAATTTGCGCTTGCGGAGTGCGCTCGCCTGCCATGTAAGCCAAACGGTAAACCTGCATTCTCAAGCTGCCGGCATCTTCAATGACGGTCGCTGCGTTTTCCAGCCTCAACGATAAAATCAGGGTCAGGATGACGGACAACAAAGCCGAACCAACCCACAAGACAGTCAGCAGTTTTAATCGTGAGGAAAGGCTCAGGCCGCCTGAAAATAGGGTTCGTAAGCTCATGGAATAAAGGAAGGGCGTTGTGTTGCCAAATGTTATAAACATATCATTCTTTAAGCGGGGAAACAACCTGTCCGAAAAGGAATTTGGCGCAAATGAGAAGAGATTAGCTTTAATGTAAAATCGTGTTATGATAAAATTCACTTTATATGAATTTTATAGCGGGCAATCGTCTTTTCAGACGACCTCGAGCGATATGCCGATTTCTCAGGGAATCGGTCGAAACACAACATCCATGAATTAAAAAGATAAGAATCAGCCGATTAACAGTATGGGCACACAAAACCAGAGACTTCACAAAGGACTACCAAAATGAAAACCTTCGCATTGATATTGGCCGGCGGGCAAGGTGAGCGAATGGGAGGAGCGGATAAAGGATTAGCGTTGTGGCGTGACAAGCCTTTGATTGATCATGTTATTGAGGCGGTAAGTCCACAGGTTGAACACATCGCCATCAGCGCCAACCGGAATTTGGAAGAATATGCACGCCGCAGCGCGCATGTTTTTGCCGATTCGCGCCAATGGCAGCATTTGGGACCGCTGGCGGCGTTGAGTACGGCTGCCAATGATTTGCAGATTGCGGCGGCGGATTGGCTGCTGGTGGTGCCGTGCAATATGCCCGCGCTGCCGGCAGATTTGGTGGCAAAATTTGAAACGGTTTCCAAGCGCACGCCTTTATGCAACGCGTTTTATGTGGAAACACCGGTCACGCCGCATCACAACGTAATGTATATCCGTCCGCAAATCCTGCAAAGTACCGTGCCGTATCTGTATTCGGGGATGAAAACCTTGAGCGGCTGGCTGCATCAGCAACGGGCAAGGACTGTGCAGTTTGGTTTGGAACATGTCTTTTTCAGCTGCAATACGTCGGAAGATTTGCGGGAGCAACCGCTTTAAGAATTGCGCTTCGGCTGATATAGTGGATTAACTTTAAATCAGGACAAGGCGACGAAGCCGCAGATAGTACATCAGGACAAGGCGATGAAGCCGCAGATAGTACAGATAGTACGGAACCGATTCACTTGGTGCTTTAAGCACCTTAGAGAATCGTTCTCTTTGAGCTAAGGCGAGGCAACGCCGTACTGGTTTAAATTTAATCCACTATACATAGAAAGCCGCGTATCGATACAAACAAAAGGTCGTCTGAAATTTTCAGACGACCTTTTGTTATTTGCTTTATTGGGGAATGTATTGCTTCAGCAATTCGCGGAACTGAGCGCCGGTTTCGTGATGTTTCAAGCCGTAGGCGACGGTCGCTTCGAGATAACCCAGTTTGCTGCCGCAGTCGTAGCGTTTGCCGTCAAAGGCATGGGCGAGGACGAACTCGTGATCCAACAGGCGGGCGATACCGTCGGTCAGTTGGATTTCGTTGCCCGCACCGCGAGGCAGGTTTTCCAGCAGGCTGAAAATACGCGGGGTCAGGATATAACGGCCGACAACGGCAAGATTGGACGGTGCTTCTTCAGGTTTCGGTTTTTCCACGATATTGGTAATTCGTTGGAAGTTTTTCAGTTTTTCCACTTCAACAATGCCGTAAGAGCCGGTTTGCGACGGATCGACGGTTTCGACGCCCAAAACGCTGTTGCCGCTTTGATTGTAAATATCGACCATTTGCTTGAGCGCGCCTTTGGGCGCGTCAATCAAGTCATCGGCGAGAATGACGGCGAAAGGTTCGTCGCCCACTGCGGCACGGGCACACAATACGGCGTGTCCCAAACCTAATGCTTCGGCTTGGCGGATGTAAAGGCAGGTAATGTTGGAAGGCAGAATGTCTTTGACGTGTTCCAACAGTTTGTCTTTTTGACGCATTTCCAATTCAGTTTCCAGCTCGTAGGCTTTGTCAAAATGATCTTCGATGCTGCGTTTGTTGCGGCCGGTGATGAACACCATTTCAGTGCAACCGGCTTCTACTGCTTCTTCTACAGCATATTGAATCAACGGCTTATCCACGATAGGCAGCATTTCTTTCGGGCTGGCTTTGGTCGCGGGCAGAAAGCGCGTACCCATGCCGGCTACGGGGAAAACGGCTTTTTTAATCGGTTTCATGTAGTTCCCTTCTATTTGAATATGGAATCGAGGTTTCAGACGACCTCGGTTTCATATGATTGACTTGGTTGCCACGCTGTCGGCGGCAGGCGAATAACAGCATCTAAAAAGCGTTCAACAGAATTAGAGTGTTCATTCCCCGATAAGTTGCCAAATTGATTGAGAACAGAATCAACGATTTGGACAGTCGGGAAGTTGGCTCGGTCACATCCTTGAGTATCTTTAATAAATGCTTAATCCAGCATCTCCAAAAGTTCTTCTTCGCTCAATACCGCCACACCCAAGGCATTGGCTTTTTCCAGCTTGCTGCCGGCGGCTTCTCCGGCGACGACGTAATCGGTTTTTTTGGACACACTACCGGAAACTTTGCCGCCTGCGGCTTCGATCAAGGCTTGGGCCTGGTCGCGTTTGAGGGTGGGCAGGGTGCCGGTTAACACGAAGGTTTTGCCTGCTACGGCTTCATTGAGGCCGTCTGAAACCGTTGCTTCTTGGTTTTCAGACGACGTTCGGGCGAAGAAAGTTTTCAGGTTTTCGAGCAGGGCGGCGTTTTGTGCTTCGCTGCGCCATGTTTGCCAGTCGGCAGGGAGGGCTTTGTCGGTTTGCAGGCCTTCTATGCTTTTGCCGGCGAGTTCCCACAAGGCTTGGGCTTTGTTTTCGCTGATTTTGAAACCGGGCAGGCGGGCAATCCAGCGTTGCGGCTCGGCGTGGCGGGCGGGCGGGATGGTAACGGCTTGGGTTTGCGGGGCAACGCCTGCGGCGAGCAGCTCGTCTATCATCGCCTGCTGCGCGTCTTGGGCGAAGAAGTGGGCGATGGAGCGGGCGACGACGGTGCCGATGTCGGGCAGGCAGGCGAGGATGGGTTCGGGTGCGCGGCGGACGTGTTCCAGCGAACCGAATGCCTGCGCCAGCGTTTTGGCGGTGCGTTCGCCGACGTGGCGGATGCCGAGCGCGAACAGGAAGCGGGCGAGTTCGGGCGTTTTGCTGGCTTCTATGCCTGCGAGAATGTTTTCCGCCCACTTGGTCGGTTGTTTTTTGCTGTTTTGGGTGTTGGATTCAGGCAGGTCGCCTGAAACCGTTTCGGCGTCGCCGTTTTCGTTTTCAGACGACGCTTTATCCGCCGTTTCCTTCATTTTTTGCAAGGTCGGGATGTCGAGGCGGTAGAGGTCGGCGAAGTGGTGGACGAGGTCTTGGGCGACCAGTTGCTCGATTTGTTTTTGACCGAGTCCGTCGATGTCCATGGCTTTGCGTGAGGCGAAGTGGATTAAGCCTTGCGCGCGTTGTGCCTGACAAAGCATACCTCCGCTGCATCGGGCGACGGCTTCGCCTTCTTCGCGTTCGATTTCGCTGCGGCAGATGGGGCAATGGGTCGGCAGGCGGTAGGGCTTATGGAGCGGAACGGATTGGGTTTGGTTGGCGGACGGTGTTTCGGCAAACAGGTCGTCTTGCTGATGTTTGAGATCGTCTGAAACGGCAACGGTAGTTTCCTGCATCGGGCGGCGTTCAAAAATCACGCGCACGACTTCGGGAATCACGTCTCCGGCGCGGCGCACGACGACGGTATCGCCGACGCGCACGTCTTTGCGCGATACTTCGTCCTGATTGTGCAGGGTGGCGTTGGTGACGGTGACGCCGCCGACGAATACGGGTTGCAGGCGGGCGACGGGGGTAACCGCACCGGTGCGCCCGATTTGCACGTCTATGGCTTCGACGACGGTCAGGGCTTCTTCGGCAGGGAATTTGTGGGCAATCGCCCAGCGCGGCGCGCGGGAGATGAAGCCGAGTTCGCGCTGTTGCGCCAAGCTGTTGACTTTGACGACCATGCCGTCGATTTCATAGGGCAGCTCAGGGCGTTTTTGCTGCATTTGTTCGTAAAATGCCAATACTTCGCCGATATTTTTGAAACAGCCGAAATTGCCGTCGGGCAGGCTGAAGCCGAGTTCTCGGAAATAGGCGAGTTCTTGGATATGCTCTTCCGCGACGAAACCGCCTTGCTGGCGGGCAATGGAGTAGGGGAAAAAGTGCAGTTTGCGTTGCGCGGTGATGTGAGAATCAAGTTGGCGCAGGCTGCCGGCGGCGGCATTGCGCGGATTGGCAAAGGGTTTTTGCCCGTTTTCGGCTTGACGTTTATTGAGCGCGGCGAAATCGGCTTTGAGCATCAGCACTTCGCCGCGCACTTCGATGAGTTCGGGCGTATTTTCGCCGTGCAGCCGCAGGGGGATGTTGGCGACGGTTTTGACGTTTTGGGTAACGTTTTCGCCGGTCGTGCCGTCGCCGCGCGTCGCCGCCTGCACCAATACACCATCGCGGTAGAGCAGGCTGATGGCGAGGCCGTCGAATTTGGGTTCGATAACGTATTCGGGATTGCCGCCGTCCAAACCGTCGCGCACGCGTTGGTCGAAAGCGTACATTTCGGCATGGTCGAACACGCCGTTTTCATCTTGCGGGGAAAAGGCGTTGGTCAGCGACAGCATCGGTACTTCGTGGCGCACTTCGGCGAATCCCGCCAAAGGTTCGCCGCCGACGCGCTGGGTCGGGCTGTCGGGCAGTTTGAGTTCGGGATGGTTTCGTTCTAACGCTTCGAGTTCGCGGAATAGTTTGTCGTATTCGGCATCGGGTACGCTGGGCGCGTCGAGGGTGTAGTATTCGTAGGCGTAGCGGTTGAGGAGGTCGGTGAGATGGCGGATGTGTTGTGCGGTTTGATTCATGAAGGAGGGTTTTCAGACGACCTTTGACTGATACGGGCAAAGGTCGTCTGAAAAATGATAGGTTGAAAACAGCTGAATTTTACCCGAAAAAAAGCGGATATGCCGTAACGACATATCCGCTTTGATTACATTCGGTTTTAGGAGAACAGGCGCAGGGCTTGTTTGCTGCCGGGTTTGATGCCGACTTTGACCATTTCTTCCTGACGCGCCAAGACGTAATTGCGAATGTCTTTGAGCCATTGGGTAGAAACTTCTTCCATTTTGTCGTTGACCAGATCCAAGCCCAACTGACCGGAGAGGCGTACCGCCAAGTCCATAAAGAGGTCGAAGGTTTTTTCGCCGGCGGGCGCATGCGGGATGTCGAGCAGCATGCTGAAGCCTTTGTAAGACTGGTTGTCCAAAAGTGCGTTGGTAAACGCGTCGCCTGTGAGGCTGTGGATGGCAAACATCGGGCTGCCGATTTGTCCGGTGTAGTGGAATGCACCGTCTTCGCCCAACACGAAACCGAGGTTTTCAACAGAAGCGCGCAGTTCGACGCCGCTGATGTTGCTGTGTGAAACCAAGTGGATGGCGATGGTTTGATCGACACGGGCGCAGAAGGTATCCAATGCCTGCGCGACTTCAGTAAACGCTGCTAAATCGGTGTGAAGGACTTTGCCGCCCATCAGTTGGGCGAAGGTGTCAACTTGTTGGTTAAACTGTTGCAATTCTTCTTGGGTTGCCAAACCGTTGCGGCTGACTGCTTGCAGACCGACGACGAAACCTTGGTAATACACGCTCGGAATCGGTTCGGCAACTTGGAAGCGGTCGTCCATGGTGCAGCCAATGATTTGGAAGCGGTGGCGGTTGGACAGACGGGGCAGGGCGTGCAGCTCTTGCGCTTCGGAGAGTGCGATGTAGGCGAGGTAGTCGAAGCGCGGGTCAAACCACGGCAATTCGACTTGAGACAATTCGTCCAAGCTGACCAAAGGCTGGTTGGCGGCGGACGGCAGGTTGACCGGCTCGTCGCTCGCGGCTTGGGTGGTGATTTCGTTGTTCAGACCGATGACGGTATGCTGTACCGGCTCGTCGGTAAAGTCGTCTTCCATCGCCAACTCAACATCGGTTTTGATGGCGGAAGGCTTGGCAAGTTTGGCTTTAGCGGCGAAGATTTCGTCTTGTTCTTGCAGATTGCGCAGCGCGGCTTCTTGGGCTTTGTTCGCTTTTTTGACGAACAGGCCTTTGCCGCCGGATTCTTTGCCGTCGCGCACATGGCTGGTTTTACTGTTCAGGAGCGCGTCTTTGTCGGAGTGGCCGAACTGTTCGCGTACCTGTTTGCGATATTGGTTTTCTTGATACATATTGTAGGCGATGACGGCAAGGATGACTGCCAAGCCTAAGACGATGAAAATCATGGGTAATCACTTTTTTGTAAGAGCGGCATTCCGTCTTCGTTGCCCTCAGGCGGGTTTGCCTTTGGGCGTATGCGGAATCGTATTGCCGCGAGTAAGTTCGTCGGAGTCGGACACGGATTGTCCCGTATGGATGCTCGATTATAACGAAAATAAACTTTTCTGACAGCAAATGCCGCGAATGATAGCCAAAAATGGGGTCGGGTCGTCTGAAAAATGCTATATGGCATTTTTGAGCGATTAACGGACAACCGGAAAACCTGCCGCCTGTAATCTTTGCCAATCGAAAAAGTGTCCGGGGTCGGTTTTGCGGTCGGGGGCGATGTCCTGATGGCCGGTCACGGCGGTGATGGGGTAATGCCCGATTAACGCTTTCAACAGAGTTTCCAGAGTTTGATATTGTGCTTCGGTAAACGGTTCGAAATCGCAGCCTTCCAATTCGATGCCGACTGAAAACGCATTGCACTTTTCACGTCCGCGAAACGACGACACGCCTGCGTGGTACGCCATATCGTCGCAAGAAACAAACTGCACCGCCTCGCCCTCGCGGGTAATCAGAAAATGGCTGGACACGCGCAAGGTATGAATGACGCTGAAAAACGGGTGTTCGTCGGGGTCGATTCGGTTGGTAAACAGCTTTTCCACCGCGCCCGTCCCATATTCGAAAGGCGGCAAGGAAATATTGTGTAAAATCACCAGCGATACGCTTTCTGATTCTGCACGCGGTTCGAAATTCGGCGAAAACGCGCGGCGCGCAGGCTGCCACCAGCCTTGTTGCCAGTCAATGTTTTGGCATTCGGACGGAAGATTCATATTCAGACGACCCTTTATTTCAGACGACCACTGAGGCGGAAAAAACATACGTCGGGCGGGTGCGCGGGGAAGAAGGCGCGCATTTCGGTTATACTGTCGCCCGACGTTCACAAATCAAAAATCCTACCATGCTGAAAAAAATGTTGAAATGGTTTGCGGTATTTTTTGTTGCCGTTGCCGCCGTGTTCGCCGCCTTGCTGTTCGTTCCCAAAGACAACGGCAAAGCATACCGCATCAAAATCGCAAAAAATCAAGGCATCTCTTCCGTCAGCCGTACGCTTGCCGAAGACGGAATCGTTTACAACCGCCACGTTTTAGTCGCAGCCGCCTACATGATAGGCGCACACAACAAACTCAATGCAGGCTCATACCGCCTCCCTTCCAACATTTCCGCATGGGGTATTTTACAAAAAATCCGCAGCGGCAGACCCGATGCCGTGACCGTTCAAATTGTCGAAGGCTCGCGTTTCGCCACTATGCGTAAAATCATAGACAACACCCCCGACATCGAACACAAAACACGCGGCTGGAGCGATGCGGAACTCATGCAGGCAATTGCCCCCGACGCGCTCAGCAGCAATCCCGAAGGTCAGTTCTTTCCCGATAGTTATGAAATCGACGCAGGCAGCAGCGATTTGCAAATCTACCAAACCGCTTATCAAACCATGCAACGTCGTCTGAACGATGCTTGGGAGGATAGAGAAAGCGGATTGCCTTACAAAAATCCGTATGAAATGCTGATTATGGCGAGCTTGATTGAAAAAGAAACCGCCCACGAAGACGACCGCGCCCATGTTGCTTCAGTATTCGTCAACCGCCTCAATATCGGCATGCGCCTGCAAACCGACCCGACCGTGATTTACGGTATGGGCAGCGCGTATAAAGGCAAAATCCGCAAAGCCGACCTCCATCGCGATACGCCGTATAACACCTACACCCGCAGCGGCTTAACCCCGACCCCCATCGCCCTGCCGAGCAAAGCCGCCCTTGAGGCTGCCGCCCATCCGTCAAATGAAAAATACCTCTATTTCGTTTCCAAAATGGACGGCACCGGCTTGAGTCAGTTCAGCCATAATCTGGAGGAACACAATGCCGCCGTACGCAAATATATTTTGAAGAAATAGGCTGAACTAAGCTTCAAAAGCAATATTAAGGTCGTCTGAAATCTGTAAAACCGGTTTTTCAGACGACCTTTTGTATTCAGGACATTGGAACAGAACATTGTTGTCTATACATTGTTGTCTATCTTTATTAATGGATTGCCGTTTTAACTCTGATTGTGTCCGCAAAAATATATAGTGGATTAAATTTAAACCAGTACGGCGTTGCTTCGCCTTAAGCTCAAAGAGAACGATTCTCTAAGGTGCTGAAGCACCCAAGTGAATGGTTCCGTACTATCTGTACTGCCTGCGGCTTCGTCGCCTTGTCCTGATTTAAATTTAATCCACTATAAAAACGGTCTGAAACCGTATGATTTGGTTTGCAGACCGTTTTTTAACTTTAAATACCTTATCGGGTAGGCGGTTTGGCGTATCCGTTGTCAGCAGGGAACGCCTCAGGTTCGTTGGTGCGGCGGTTCGGGTCGTACAGTTCGAAAATTGCAGTGCCGATTACACCTGTATTGCGGATGGAGCCATTATCCGAGTTGGCGGCATAAGATTCGCGAGGGCTGCTGAAAATAAACGATGCCACTGCGCTGCTGCTTTTGCGGAAACCTTCGATTTCCAAAGAGCCATGGGGGTGTAATACATAACCGCTGGCGTACTTGCTGGCTTGTTTGCCTGAAATCACATCCAAACCATCGACGCTGGCTACGATTTCCAAAGTTTTGTTGCTATTGTTTTTATAGACCAAACGGTATGCTTGACCATCCGTACCGCGCAGATAGTAGTTGCCTCTGTCGCGGAAGATCGGTAACAGGTCGCCGTCGTCACCGCGTACAGACAATTCCACTTTGCCTGAAGCTAAAGAAATCGAATTGACACTGCGACCGTGATAATCTTTGGATGAGTAGTTTAATACGCCTTGTGCCAAAGGTTCACGGCTGACGCGGCGTAAATCTACGGAATGGACAGAAGATTGGACTTCGTCACCCCAGCGGGTTCCTAATTTCTCTGCCTTTTGAGCACGTTGGCTTGACATTGCTGAATTAGCGGCAGCCGGTGCTTCCATTGCTTGATGCGATTGGGAACAGGCTGCTAAAACGGCAGCCAGTAATACCGGCAACCATAATTTAAATTTCATTTGAGGCATAATCGTTCCTTCGGTAAGGGGGATGATGGATATACAACCTGAAAATATAAAATGAAACTTGCCATATCATTATTGTTTTTTCTAAGTGACAGGAACAATACAGCAAAAGAGTTACCCATATTTTATAAAATTAATCCAAATAGGTAAGAAACAGTATTAAATCATATTTTGTAGGTTTATACATCTAAAGGGTTTATTAAAAATTGTTTTTTCATTGGAGTGTTGTCAATAAATAGGGTAAATAGAGGTAAAGTCGTCGAATAGGTCGTCTGAAAAACATTTCCAAGTTTTAGTTCATCATGCACAGAAATTTTAAGTAGTACTTTGTCGATTGTGACGACGGAGATTTGTTTTGAAGGAACAGCATTGTTGTGTATAGTAATCTTGATGATACATTAGAAGATGCCTTTATCGAAGGATGAAATGATGATGAAAGTTAAAGTAATTATGCTGGGTATTGCCGGCTTGATATTGTCCGGCTGCTTTTTCGCTAATGATGAAATCAAGTTGGACGATATTGGGAATTTCAAAATTACAGTCAATGAAGCTAAGGGTTATAGGCAGGTTCATTTGACAGGCTTATTAGGCAATAGTGCAATGGGCATTTCAGATATAAAAACAACTTCCCACAATGATGAGTTGAACATTACTTTATTTCAAAAATTAGCAGGTTCAGAATATTCAGGAAAGCTAGATAAAGGAATAGCTCTGGAACACAATATCAAGAAGATTACTTATGGTTCTAAACACGAGATTATTTGGCAGGATAAATAGGTTTATATGCCAGTATCTCTATTGTTTTTTGAAATGCGATTAGCTGTTTTTTAATTATAAACACAACAAAAAGGTCGTCTGAAAAATTTTCAGACGACCTTTTAGGTTAATTTTTCCGATTAGTTTGTCTAAGGCAGTAGAACCACATTTCAATCCTTTTCTGCACAGAAAAAAGAATACAGCAGCTGTATCATCTCGTTGACTCGGGGATCGGCAATGTAATATTGCCGCTCTCGGTGGTTCACTTCAAAAGACACCAATCCGGCCTCGCGCAACAGGGCTAATTGGCTGGACATTGCCGCTTGAGGCAGACCGGATGATTCAGCCAGTTCGGTTACATTGTACGGTCTTTCGTGCAGCTTACACAGTACGGCGAGGCGGTGGGGGTTTGCCAGAAGTTTAAGAAAGGCGGTGGCTTCTTCGTAGGGTGGTTGATTATCGGCAGTGGTCATTGTTTGCCCTTTTCGGCAAATGTGAAGGTCGCATTATCAGTCATAACTGCCGCAGCGGCAACTTTCAGACGACCTCTGTTTAGCGGTTCCATGGCATTTTAGCCAGCAGTCGTGCCATGCCGCAGAATCCGGTTAAACCGGCTGTCAACAGGCCTGCGCCGACTGCTGCGTCTATCAGGTAAAACCAAGGCGACACCAGCGAACCTGCCAACACGCCGAACAGAACCAACCCGCCCGCGATGGTTTGCACCTGCCGCATGATGTCCGGCGCAGAGTGGTCGGCGATTATGGGGAGACCTGCGGCTTTCCATGCCTGCAAACCGCCTTCAAGAATGTAGCACTCGCGTCCCCGACCAAGTTCCGCCAATGCTGCCTCCGCCTGCGCCGTGCGTTTGCCGCCTAAGCAATAAAAAATCAGACAGGGCGCGGTGTTGTCGGGCAGTTTGTCGCGATGTCGCTCCGGCGGCAGGGACAATGCGCCGCCGATATGCCCGCCACGATATTCTGCTTGGCTGCGAATGTCTGCCGCTATCGCGCCTTCACGGATTTTCGCTGCCGCTTTAGCAGGAGTAATTCGTGGAAGTTGTCCTTCTTTACTCATGTTTTGCTTTCTTTATTTTTTGCTGATGTGGCAGGTATTGATGCCCAATAAGCTATACAACGCGCAGTTGCCTATCAAGGCGGTAGCCAGCGAGATGATGCCCAACCAACCCCACCAGCCGATTTGACCTGTCGCAGCGGCGGCGATTAAGGCTACTCCAATGACAATGCGAAGAGTGCGATCCAAAGTACCTAAATTCCGTTTCATTTTATTGATCCTTGTCTGAGAGTGAGTTATCTAAAAATAAACATATATAACAAAAGTTATATATAATAAATTTTATATTTTTGGATTAATTTTGTCAAACGGTTTGCTGTGAGGTGTTCCGGAGGTAGAGGAGGACTTTTTTAGATAAGAAGGTACGGTTGAAACCATGCTTCGGTATTACGCACAAACACAGTAAGCTGTTAGGCTCTCAATCTAGTTCAAATTGCGACACACAACAAAAAGGTCTTCTGAAAACCGGAAAACCGATTTTCAGACGACCTTTCATGTAATTTCTGTTTTAAAAGGGTTGTTTCTATATTATAAAAAAATGTAAATTGTATAATCGCTCAAAATCAATTAGTTGATTTTAATATTTCAATTTATCGCATAAATATGTAAAAATAAAGTGAAAAAGACCAAATTTTAGATCTTATTTTTTACACGGCGTTATAATCTCGCGCACATTTTGTCACTATTTCGCTATCGTTTTGTCATCGCGCAATGACAAAATGGCTGCAAAGCGATATGCCAATCAACATCAAAACGCTCCATAGCAGCTCTGAACAGCAATTTGATAAAAGCATAAGGAATATCGCAAATACTTTACCGCCAAATTCCTTCCTATACACCGAGATCTTTGCAAAATCCCCCTAAACTCCCACCAAGACATTTAGAGGATTTTCCATCGCTTCCCACTATTGAAGTTGGATCAGGTGAT
>NZ_KV794954.1:2202-2863 GCF_001808875.1 Neisseria sp. HMSC064E01 | reverse complement strand
GAAAAGCCAGCGTACCGTCTGGAGCGGCACACCAACATCCCGCGGCAAACAAAACCCGCTGGCCGGCGGCGCCGTCAACCGCCGCTATGCCTACGACAAAGCCGGCAACCTGATTCAAAGCGCCGACCAAAGAAGCGGCGTCCTCAATTACGTTTACGATAAAATCGGACGCATTCAAGAAGCCCGCAACAGCCAAACCGGCCGCAGCGAAACCTTCGCCTTCGACCCCGCCCACAACATCCTCGACATCCCAACATCTACTCCCTCTCCCGTGGGAGAGGGCAAAACGACCGCTCCGATTTCAGACGACCCCAAAACTCAAGGTCGTCTGAAATCACCTGCCCACCCTAACCCGGTCAGCGGCAACCGCCTCAAAGAATACAACGGCATCGAATACACCTACGACGCATTGGGCAACCTGATCTACCGCCAGTTGCCTAATGGCGAAAACCAATATTACCAATACGATCTAGAAAACCAGCTCGTACGCGCCGAAATCAAAAAGCCCGCCGGCAACACTGAGATCTGGACATACGCCTACGACCCGTTCGGACGACGCCTTTCCAAAGAACGCCAAGACAAACTCGCCTGGACGAGCACCGAACCGAAACGAACCCACTTCGTCTGGAACGGCAGCCGCCTATTGCAGGAGTACACCTAC
>NZ_KV794954.1:1783-2102 GCF_001808875.1 Neisseria sp. HMSC064E01 | reverse complement strand
AGGAGTACACCTACAAAGGCAGCTACACCTATCTCTACACCGACCAAGACAGCTACGAACCTTTAGCCCAAGTCTCCCGCAACAACCAAGACGAAGCGCAATACCTCGCCTATTTCCACAACGACCAAATCGGCATACCGCGCGAGATGACCGACATCCACGGCAATCTCTTATGGTACGGCGAATACACCGCTTGGGGTCGTCTGAAAAAGGATGAGCGGATTTACAAGAACGCGCACCAGCCGTTCAGATTGCAGAACCAATACTTCGATGAAGAGACAGGGCTACATTACAACCTGATGCGCTATTACGAGCCTGA
>NZ_KV794954.1:0-1683 GCF_001808875.1 Neisseria sp. HMSC064E01 | reverse complement strand
TACAACCTGATGCGCTATTACGAGCCTGAGGCTGGTCGGTTTGTGAATCAGGATCCGATTGGGTTGCTGGGTGGGGAGAATCTTTATTGGTTTGCTCCGAATACAAACATTTGGACTGATACCTTAGGTTTAAGAGCTGGGCTTTTCAAGGCCATTCACAAACTAATATCTAAAGTTTTTTCTAAATCTAAGTGTAGTAAATGTAAAGTTGATCCTAAAGACGTCAACGAATTAAAATCTAAAGGAGTAAAATTTAGTCCTGATGATTTGATTGCTACCGGAAGAGATGCCTCAGGAAAAGTAGTCTTTCTAGAGAAGGGAAATGCTAAGGCAGGGTTAGAGCATATTCTCCAAAGACATGGGGATGATTTTGCTCGTATAGGGGTATCTAGGGAACAAGTACCATCTGTCGTAATGGATGCAGTAACAAAAGGAAAAATTGTTGGTCATCAAGGAAAAGATATGGGAAGGCCTATTTATGAAGTAATGGTAAACGGGCAGAAAAGCCGTATCGCGGTTACTACTGGAAGTAACGGGTTTATTGTCGGTGCAAATCCGGCAGGTAGAGTAATAAGATAGGACGATAAAATGAAAAAAATTAAATTAATGCCTGACTATGATTGTTTCCCTATATGGGGTATGGATGATGATAATTTTGGAAATATAGATCCATATTCTTTACCAATATCTAAGTCTCTTGCTGAAGAATTGTTGGGGTGGGCAAATAAATATGATAAAACCTTAAATATAGATGAACCTCTAAACTCTGGATTTGAAAATATAGAGAAAGAAAATATTTTTAAATACGAAGGTGAAAAATTATTGAAAAAACTCAAGTTGGAGTTAGGAGATCAATACACAGTTATATATCCAAGAATATGATTATTTGATATGTAATATCAGCCGACTCGGCGGCAATATCCTGTAAGAGAAAAATTCAGATGCCACCAAGCAAGCCGTAGTCTGTATGAATTTTCAAATACACAGGTATAGTACGGCGAATATACCGCTTGAGGTCGTCTGAAAAAGGATGAGCGGGTTTATAAGAACGCACATCCCAAGAGGGCTTTATAAAAAAATTAGGTTTAAAATTGGAGAAAGTAAAATGAAAAAGTTACTGATTGGAATGATTGGAACTATTTTACTTTCGACAGGAGCTTTAAAAATGTCACAACCACTTAAAAAAATACTCAATATAATGATTTGACTGTTAGATACTATTTAGGGATGACTTTTCCTAAGTATAACCATCCTGCAAAATTGTATGATGAAATCAATTTAGATAAGGTAGACAATATCCGAAAAAGCAAAGAGACTATATCTTATTATATTGGGTTTTATAAAGATGGAAAATTAATTAAATTTGAGAAATATATTAATGCTAATAAAGTAATGGATTTTGCTTATGAATATGATGAGAGGGGAAAGCTAATAAAAATTTATAAAAATAATATTGAGGTAAGAAAGCCGTAGCCTACATTAAATTTCCAATCCCGACTTAAGGGCGTGCGCAGTACACACATTTTTCAGACGACTTCAAACCTTCATCAAGATCGTTTGAAAGATTTGTTCTTTGACAATCTCATTAGCAATTAACATAAAGGTCGTCTGAAAAATAACTTTCAGACGACCTTTATTAAATCGCTTCCCCCTGTACCGGCGAAACCACCCGTTTCGCTTACA
>NZ_KV794953.1:0-5136 GCF_001808875.1 Neisseria sp. HMSC064E01 | reverse complement strand
CATTTTGACGGCAAAGCCCAAGTGGCAGAGCAGATCAAAGGCATCGGTTCGATAACAACAGCTACGCTGATGGCAATGCTGCCCGAATTGGGACGGCTGAGCCACAAACGGATAGCGAGTCTGGTCGGTATTGCCCCACACCCGAGGGAGAGTGGGGAAACCAAATTCAAAAGCCGCTGCTTCGGCGGAAGGTCTGCGGTACGTAAGGCGCTGTATATGGCTACCGTGGTAGCGACACGTTTTGAACCGCTTATTCGGGATTTCTACCAACGCCTGCTGTCCAAGGGTAAGCCGTATAAGGTTGCCGTTACGGCATGTATGCGCAAACTGCTGACGATATTGAATGCCCGTATGCGTGATTACTTTGCCAAAAACGGTATCCAAACGGCTTGATTTGAGTTTTGGTATTTTTGCCCGACGGGGTAAAAAATACAGTTGCTACGCTTGTTAATTTATATATAGGGAAATACGATGTCAGATTTCTTTACCATCATAAAAGATTATGCAGAATTGGGCACATTTCTTGTAGGCTTGGGCGTACCTAAATCAATTAATATGGTAAAAAATAAAATTTTATCAAAGAAAATAAAAGATATAGAGCTCTTAAAAAAAGAAATTAATGACCTTATAAATTTTAGTGATTCATGCGCAAACATTTTAGAAGAGTGTAGTAAAAATGAGGAAACGATACAAACTTGGTTAAATAGAACTCGAAGTCTATCACTTCATTCTTCATATAATGATTTTGTTAATATTTCATCTAAATTAAATAAACCTAATAATATTGAAATACAAGAAATATTAGTCGCTGGAAAACAAATAAGACAATACATTAATCAAACTCGAAATCAGTTAAAACAAGAATTAAGTTCACATGTAACTCAAACAGAGATTGATATTTGGATACGTATGCTTTTCAAGATTAGAAAAATATACAATACATTAAATTTAACTAAGGATTAACCCATGCCCAAACGTACCGACCTAAAATCTATCCTTATCATCGGCGCCGGCCCTATCGTTATCGGTCAGGCCTGCGAATTTGACTATTCGGGCGCACAGGCCTGCAAGGCTTTGCGTGAAGAAGGCTACAAAGTCATTCTGGTGAATTCCAACCCCGCCACGATTATGACCGACCCTGAAATGGCGGATGTTACCTACATCGAGCCGATTATGTGGCAGACGGTGGAGAAGATTATCGCCAAGGAGCGGCCTGATGCGATTCTGCCCACGATGGGCGGTCAAACCGCGCTGAACTGTGCGCTGGATTTGGCGCGCAACGGCGTGTTGGCAAAATACAATGTTGAATTAATCGGCGCGACGGAAGACGCGATCGACAAGGCGGAAGACCGCGGCCGCTTTAAGGAGGCGATGGAGAAAATCGGCCTCTCCTGCCCGAAATCTTTTGTTTGCCACACGATGAACGAAGCCTTGGCGGCGCAGGAACAGGTCGGCTTCCCGACGCTGATTCGTCCGTCTTTCACCATGGGCGGTTCGGGCGGCGGCATTGCCTACAATAAAGACGAGTTTTTGGCGATTTGCGAACGCGGTTTCGATGCGTCGCCAACGCATGAGCTGCTGATTGAGCAGTCCGTGCTCGGCTGGAAAGAGTACGAGATGGAGGTGGTGCGCGATAAGGCAGACAACTGCATCATCATTTGTTCGATTGAAAACTTCGACCCGATGGGCGTGCATACGGGCGACTCGATTACGGTTGCGCCGGCGCAAACGCTGACGGACAAAGAATACCAAATCATGCGCAACGCTTCGTTGGCGGTATTGCGCGAAATCGGCGTGGACACGGGCGGCTCGAACGTGCAGTTTGCGGTGAACCCTGAAAACGGCGAGATGATTGTGATTGAGATGAACCCGCGCGTGAGCCGTTCGTCCGCGCTGGCTTCCAAAGCGACGGGTTTCCCGATTGCGAAAGTGGCGGCGAAGCTGGCGGTCGGCTTTACGCTGGACGAGTTGCGCAACGACATTACCGGCGGCCGTACACCTGCGTCGTTCGAGCCTTCTATCGACTATGTCGTAACCAAAATCCCGCGTTTCGCATTTGAGAAATTCCCTGCCGCAGACGACCGCCTGACCACGCAGATGAAATCTGTGGGCGAAGTGATGGCGATGGGACGCACGATTCAGGAAAGTTTCCAAAAAGCCTTGCGCGGTTTGGAAACCGGCTTGTGCGGCTTCAACCCCCGCAGCGAAGACAAAGCGGAAATCCGCCGCGAACTGGCCAACCCCGGCCCTGAGCGCATGCTGTTTGTGGCAGACGCGTTCCGCGCGGGCTTCACGTTGGAAGAAATCCACGAGATCTGCGCCATCGACCCTTGGTTCTTGGCGCAAATCGAAGACTTGGTGAAAGAAGAGCAGCAGGTAAGTGCAGGCTGCCTGCAAGATTTGGATTTCGCCGCCTTACGTCGTCTGAAACGCAAAGGCTTCTCCGACAAACGCATCGCGCAGCTTTTGGGCGTAAAAGAAAAAGAAGTGCGCGAACACCGCTACGCGCTGAAGCTGCATCCCGTGTATAAACGCGTCGATACCTGCGCCGCCGAGTTCGCCACCGAAACCGCCTATCTCTATTCCACTTACGAAGAAGAATGCGAAGCGCGTCCTTCCGACCGTAAAAAAGTGATGATTCTCGGCGGCGGCCCGAACCGCATCGGTCAGGGCATCGAGTTTGACTACTGCTGCGTTCACGCCGCGCTCGCCCTGCGCGAATCGGGCTTTGAAACCATCATGGTCAACTGCAACCCCGAAACCGTGTCCACCGACTTCGACACCAGCGACCGCCTCTATTTCGAGCCGCTGACGCTGGAAGACGTGTTGGAAATCGTCCGCACCGAAAACCCGTGGGGCGTGATTGTGCATTACGGCGGCCAAACCCCGCTCAAACTCGCCAACGCATTGGTTGAAAACGGCGTGAACATCATCGGCACGTCCGCCGACAGCATCGACGCCGCCGAAGACCGAGAACGCTTCCAAAAAGTGTTGAACGACTTAGGCCTGCGCCAACCGCCCAACCGCATCGCCCACAATGAAGAAGAGGCGCTCGTCAAAGCCGAAGAAATCGGCTATCCGCTGGTCGTGCGCCCGTCTTACGTCCTCGGCGGTCGCGCCATGCAGGTCGTCCACTCCGCCGAAGAGTTGCAAAAATACATGCGCGAAGCCGTACAGGTATCCGAAGACAGCCCCGTGTTGCTCGACTTCTTCCTGAACAACGCGATTGAAGTCGATGTGGACTGCGTTTCAGACGGCAAAGACGTGGTTATCGGCGGCATCATGCAGCACGTCGAACAGGCAGGCATCCACTCCGGCGACTCCGGCTGCTCGCTGCCGCCCTACTCGCTCAGCGAAGAAATCCAAGACGAAATCCGCCGCCAAACCAAAGCCATGGCGTACGCGCTGGGCGTGGTCGGCTTGATGAACGTACAGTTTGCCGTGCAAGACGGCGTGGTGTTCGTATTGGAGGTGAACCCGCGCGCCAGCCGTACCGTCCCCTTCGTCTCCAAAGCCACCGGCGTGCCGCTCGCCAAAGTCGGCGCGCGCTGCATGGCAGGCATTTCCCTGCAAGAGCAAGGCGTGGAAAAAGAAGTCGTCCCCGATTTCTATGCCGTTAAAGAAGCCGTGTTCCCCTTCATCAAATTCCCCGGCGTGGACACCATCCTCGGCCCTGAAATGCGCTCCACCGGCGAAGTGATGGGCGTGGGCGCAAGCTTCGGCGAAGCCTACTACAAAGCCCAACTCGGCGCAGGCGAACGCCTGAACCCGACCGGTAAAATCTTCCTCGCCGTGCGCGACGAGGACAAACCGCTCATCGTCAAAACCGCGCAAAACTTCCAAGCCCTCGGCTACGGCGTCTGCGCCACACGCGGCACCGCCGAATACCTGAAAGAGCACGGCATCATCGTGCAAGCGGTAAACAAAGTGCAGGAAGGCCGCCCGCACATCGTGGACGCGATTAAAAACGGCGAAATCGCGCTGGTGGTGAACACCGTCAGCAGCTCGGCGCAGTCCATCGCCGACAGCCACAGCATCCGCCGCACCTCCCTCACCCAACGCGTGCCGCAATACACCACCATCGCCGGCGGCGAAGCCATGAGCGAAGGCGCAAAAAGCCGCGACCACCTAGGCGTGTACAGCGTGCAGGAGTTGCATGGACGGTTGAAGGCGCGGAAGTAGGGCGTTTCAGGCTGCCTGAAAACTAGAGAAAACAGTTTCAGGCAGCCTGAAATTTGACAATACACAGCAAAAGGAAAATGGAATGTTTTGGTTATTAGTGATTTTGATAGTTATCGTTTTGTGGCTGGTGAAAGTGTATAACAAGCTACAAAGCAGTATGCAGAATATCCGTGAAGGATTTTCCAATCTGCAGGCGGGATTAAAAAAACGTCAACAACTAAGCGGGCAAATTATTGAAATCGCTTCAGGTTATTTAGAACACGAACAGGTCACTCAATTGCGCGTGGCTCAGTCGCAAAACACCCAACAACTGGCTGCAATGGCACAAAATTTCCCCCAGCTGAAAGCAGATGCCACCTATCAAAAACTGATGGGACAGCTGGAAGCATTGGAAAATGACATTTTGGCGCGCCGAGAAAATTATAATAACCGTGTGAAGCGGTTCAACAGCTACCGTAATTCATTTCCTGCGGTGTTAGTAGCTCAAAAACTGTCGTTTGACACGGTGGAGTACTTTGACAGCGATGATGAAAAATTTGATGCACAAGTACAAAGTTTTGCGCGCGACGATAGCGCTGTACTGCAAGAAATTATCGGAAACAGCGCAAAAGCCGTGAAAAATATTTCCACTCAGGCTGTTCAGGTAGTACAGGGCAACAAAAAACAACTCGGAAATCAGACTAACGACGTAACACAGCCCACCAACAGTACAGATAATCCAGCTGATACACCGTCTGAAAAACCAGAATAAACCTACCCTGAGAACCAGGCAGTAAAGCTGCCAACGGGGCAACCTAAAAAGCCACAACTCCCTAGGCGTATACAGCGTATAGGAGGTACATGGATGCTTGAAAAATAGGGGCTGAATCTGAATTAGGTTTAGCTTCAACAAAAAGGTCGTCTGAAAACCAATTTTCCGGTTTGAACTGGCCCCAAAATCTTGGACACTCATAA
>NZ_KV794952.1:0-209 GCF_001808875.1 Neisseria sp. HMSC064E01 | reverse complement strand
AGCAGCGTTTCCTACACCGCCCCAACCAACGTCGAAAACCTGACGCTGACAGGCTACGACAACAACTACGGTTTCGGCAACAACTCAAATAACACCCTGACAGGCAACAGCGGTAACAACCGCTTAAGCGGTGGGCGCGGAAATGACACGCTCTACGGCATGGACGGTAACGACCTACTGATGGGCGGCGATGATCGCGACTATCTTTA
>NZ_KV794951.1:0-215 GCF_001808875.1 Neisseria sp. HMSC064E01 | reverse complement strand
TTTGCCGAAACCGACAACAAACAATCTGAAGAGTCTGCCGACAATACCGTCTTATTGGGCAAACAGCAAAACTGGGGCCTTCATCCCAAAACCCCCGACGAAGCCAAAGTTCAGACGACCCTGTTGAACGAAGCCGTCCTCTGTCGCCAAACCGTTGCCAACGGCAGTGGCAACGTCGTCTCTATGGCACCGATGAAAGTGTTCCAAACCGATAC
>NZ_KV794950.1:41767-56099 GCF_001808875.1 Neisseria sp. HMSC064E01 | reverse complement strand
CAACGCCGTACTGGTTTAAAGTTAATCCACTACATCCGTCCGTTTTCAGCATCCGCAAGAAGTTTCGTCCGATGTCTGAAGGCTCAAGGCTTTGCGTTTTTTAGCTTTTTCGTAACGGCAGCGTTGGCGTTCGGTGGTGATTTCCAGCGGTGGAACGGGAACGGGTTTGCCGTCTTCAACCGCGACCATGGTGAAATAGCAGCTATTGGTATGGCGCACTTCGCCGGTGCGGATGTTTTGTGCTTCGACACGGATACCGATTTCCATGGAAGTTCTGCCTGTGTAGTTGACGCTGGAGTAAAAAGTCACCAAGTCGCCGACGTGTATCGGCTCTTTAAACAAGACTTTATCGACAGACAGGGTAACGCAATAATTACCGCTGTAACGGCTGGCGCAGGAATAGGCAACTTGGTCGAGCAGGCGCAAAAGTTCGCCGCCGTGGACGTTGCCACTGAAATTGGCAGTGTCCGGCATCATCAGCTCGGACATGATGAGTTCGTGTGAAGGGAGTTGGCGGGCTTGTTCCATGATGTTCCTCTTTTTGAAATAAATGTTTGTGTTGAAACGGGCGATCTGTGAGTGGTTTGAATGGTTTCAGACGACCTTAATAACGAGTGTATTTAATCTATGAATATACGGCAATTGGAATTTTTTATGGGTTTATAACCATTTTCTGCGCGAGAAGAAAATCAGCAACCCGACGATGATGCACAGCATCACACCTAAAACGATAAAATAGCCGTAATGCCAATGCAGCTCGGGCATGTTGTCGAAGTTCATGCCGTAAATGCCGGTGATGACGGTCAGCGGCATGAAGATGATGGTGATCACGGTCAGGACGCGCATTTGCTGGTTCATCCGGTTGGACTGGAAGGAAAGGTAGATGTCCATCATGCTCAACACCATGTCGCGCGAGGCGTCGAGCGATTCGATAAGCTGCATGATATGGTCGTACACGTCGCGCAGATAGACGGTGGACTCGCCTTTGAAAATGGCAAAATCGCCGCGCACGGCAAGCTGATAGAAGACATCGCGCAAGGGCAAAAGCGTGCGGCGCAGGCGGACTGCATCTCGCTTGAGTCGGTGGATTTTACCGAGAATGTCGCTGTTTTCGTTTTTAAACAAGGATTTGTCTATGGCTTCGACGCGGTTGTTGTACTCTTCCAAGACGATGAAATAGTCGTCGACAATGCGGTCGAGCAGGCAATAGGCGAGGAAGGCTGTGTTTTTGCCGAGGATACCACGCGGGTTTTCGCTCATTTGACGGCGTAACTGACTGAACAGTCCCAGCGGTTTTTGCTGGAACGACAACACGAAATCTTTGCCGATAATCAGATACACCTGGTCGGAATTCAGTTTGCCGGCGGCGGTGTAGTGGTAAACCTGCGCGGCGATAAACAGATAATTGCCGTAGTCTTCGATTTTGGGGCGCTGTTTGCGGCTGAGGATGTCTTCGATGACCAGCTCGTGGATGCCGTAAGGTTCCAGCGCGTGTTTGAGCAGCGCGGCGTTGTTGATGCCGACAAAGTGCAGCCAGTTAATCTGCCCCGCTTGCGGGCGGGCGATGTCGGGCAGTTTTTTGCCTGCGAGATAATCGTGTTGGGCAAACGTATCGGCGGAATAAAGCGTCTGATGGATGGCAGAACGCGGCGCGTTGTCGGTATTGCTGCGCGGGACGGTTTGGTCTTGCGGGATTTCGGCTGCGGATGCGCTGTTGGGCTGTTTGCTCATAAAATGGGATAAGGCTGGATGGATAATGTATTTTTATATTGTGAAAAAGGTCGTCTGAAAGGTTCAGACGACCTTTATGCTTTAGAAAACCGTTTCGGATGTTTTACAACCCTTGGCGGTCGAGCCAGCGTTCGGCATCAAGTGCGGCTTGGCAACCTGAGGCTGCGCTGGTGATGGCTTGGCGGTAGGTATGGTCTTTGACGTCGCCTGCCGCCCATACGCCTTCGATATTGGTCGCGCCGACGTTGTCGCCCGTACCGCCTTTAGTTTTCAGGTAGCCGGTTTCGTCCATATCGAGCTGACCTTTGAAAATGTCGGTGTTGGGCTTATGACCGATGGCGATGAACACGCCTTTGACGGCGATGTCTTCGGTAGTGCCGTCGTTGTGTTTCAGACGGGCCCCGGTAACGCCGCCTTCGTCGCCCAAGACTTCATCCAGATTGCTGTTGAGCTTGAGGATGATTTTGCCTTCTTCAACGCGCTGCATGAGTTTGTCCACCATGATTTTTTCGGCGCGGAAGCTGTCGCGGCGGTGAATCAGGGTAACGGTATTGGCGATATTGGCGAGGTAAAGGGCTTCCTCTACGGCAGTATTGCCGCCGCCGACGACTGCCACGTCTTGTTGTTTATAGAAGAAACCGTCGCAGGTCGCGCAGGCGGATACGCCTTTGCCCGCAAAGGTTTCTTCGCTGGGCAGCCCCAGATATTTGGCGGATGCACCGGTAGCGACGATTAGCGCGTCGCAAGTGTATTCGCCCGTATCGCCTTTGAGGGTGAAGGGTCGGTTTTGCAAATCGACGGTGTGGATTTGGTCGAAAATCATTTCGGTGCCGAAGCGTTCGGCATGGGCAAGGAAGCGTGCCATCAGTTCCGGGCCTTGTACGCCTTCGGCGTCGGCGGGCCAGTTGTCGACTTCGGTGGTGGTCATCAGTTGTCCGCCCTGTTCGACACCGGTGATGATGACGGGTTTGAGGTTGGCGCGGGCGGCATAGACGGCGGCGGTGTAGCCGGCGGGGCCTGAACCGAGAATGATGAGTTTGTGATGGTTGCTCATGATGTTTTCCTTACTGAGAGATTGAGTGTGTTTCAGACGAGGTAGATTTTACTTGAAACTCAGGTCGTCTGAAAATGTAGATGCCCCCCTTTTTTCTTTTGATAAAGGGTATTGACTGAAGGCATCTTATATAGTGGATTAACTTTAAACCAGTACGGCGTTGCCTCGCCTTAAGCTCAAAGAGAACGATTCTCTAAGGTGCTGAAGCACCCAAGTGAATGGTTCCGTACTATCTGTACTGTCTGCGGCCTCGTCGGCTTGTCCTGATTTAAATTTAATCCACTATATTTTATGGCTAGGGATAAACAAAGGTCGTCTGAATTTTCAGACGACCTTCATCTGTTTTAATCGGCAAATACATTGTCTTTCCTAATAACCATTCTTTGCCGAATCGGAAACTCGTTTTAAAAAACCAGATGGCTTTAGCGGCGGCGACCAAAACCGCGGCTCATTGGACGGCGATGGTTGGACGGCTGCTGGGTTGTTTGGCGGTAACGTTGCTGTTGTGCCGCCTGTTGTTGTGCAGGCAGGCTGCGGGTATTGAGTTGCTGGCTGGTACGGCTGTTAGGACGCGCGGTTTGATAATAATTGGCGCGTGCGCGTTGGGCAATCGGGCTGTTTTGATTACGCGCTTGTGTGAATTTGTTTGCCAGCGCGTTACCGATGAATGCGCCTGCCGCTGTACCAACCAAGCTTTGCAGCAGCCAGCTGCCAGTGGATTGGTCGTAAATATATTGTTGTCCGTCTGTTCCGGTCACAGGCTGACCATTGTTGCCGTTGGCTTGCGCTTCAGCAGGAATAGTATCTTTCACACCTTCCGGCGTGAGTTGGTAAATCGTATTGTCTTGTTGTTGGGCAAGTTGCTGCTGAAGCGCTTCGATTTGTTTTTGCTGCTGTTCAAGCTGGGCTTGGGTATTGTCTTTGCAGGCGGCAAGAGCAAGTGAGGAAAGTGCGGCTAAGGCAATGAGTTTTTTCATTTTTTTATCCTTTTTTGAAGTGGTATTGTCCAAGCCGAGCGTTATCGGCAAACTGCGCGTCAATATACTGCGCCTTGCCGTGGTATATGGTGCAAATTTGATTTTTATCAAGTGCGTCAAAATGGTTTACAAAGGCAGGCGGGGAAGTTTGGCTGCGAAAGCAAGGCTGTTGGCAATCAGGCTGCCATGATTTTCCATTTCGTGTTCGGTTTCAACAATCAGCAAGTTATCAGGGCGACGGGCATGCAGGCTCATGTGCATTTGAGCGGGGGTAAATGGAAGATGATGACGCTTGGCAAAAGCTTGGGCACGTTGGTTGGCAGTTTTCAGCATAGGCAACAACGTGATATCCAAATGAAAACGTTGCACACCCAATACCAAGATACGCGCGGCAAAAAAGTCGGCTTCTTCCGTAAAGACAGCAGGGCTGCCTGCTTCAAAATCGTGTCTTTCCACTGCAATCAAAGTGGCAACCATACGGATTTGCGGAATCAATGCCTCGCTGATCAGCGTATCTACGCTGCCCGGCAAAGTTTGGATATTTGATGTGTGGTGATGGCTGTTGCCGTCAACAATCATTTGGCAGCGGTGTAAAGGAAGCATTTTTGTTTGGGCGTTTATGGACGGGGTCATGGCTGTAATCCTGATTAAGTTGCGGGTTATTTCACATTTCAATTGATGCGGCCATGTGCAGGTAACAAAAAAGCCGCTCAAATGAGGCGGCTCTGATTTGCGTATCCCTATCTCTAATCTGTTTCAGACAAGCGCAAAAAAGTACCGCACGTTTGTGTGGTACCAATAGAAGAAAGCAGATGAATGATGCGCTGTTTGCATGACAGAATACATTAAATAATGGAATAGATAATGTCCGCAGTTTAAAACAAAAATTCTAAATATTTCAAGAGCAGCAAGGAAAATAATACAAAAATATTTATAACTTATTAATATTAATTGATTTTATTTTTTTTTTAAAACCATATACACTCCATATTCAGCCATTAACAAGGCAGGAAAACCGGTCCTTTTACTCAAAAAACTTAAAAGAAAAACGGCATATCCGAAAAGATATGCCGTTTATGGGTGCAGGGACTGCTATATTTGGCAGTGGTTTGTGTTTTAGTCCTCTTGCGCCGCTGTTTGCAGGTAGTTCGGCAAACCGACTTTGCCGATCAGTTCCTGCTGGGTTTCGAGCCAGTCGATGTGTTCTTCGTTGATGTCTTTTTGTTTTTCCAACAAATCACGGCTGACGTAGTCTTGCTGTTGTTCCGCGACGGCGATGGCAGCGATGAGGGCATCGTGTTTTTCCTGTTCTTTCGTCAAATCGCAGGACAGGATTTCCTCAGTTGATTCGCCGATCAGCAGTTTGCCCAATTCTTGCAGGTTAGGCAGGCCTTCCAAGAACAAAATACGCTCGATTAAATCGTCTGCGGATTTCATTTCGCGGATGGACTGTTTGAAGAAATGTTCGCCCAATTCTTCAAAGCCCCAGTTTTTCAAAATGCGGGCATGAAGGAAATATTGGTTGATGGTAACCAAGAGCAAGCCCAAGTTTTTGTTCAGCTCACGGATAACTAAGCGATCGCCTTTCATTTTCAGCTCCTTATACGCTTAATTACAGTTGGCTTTGGTAGTAGTTGCCTTCGCCGACGAGTTCGATCAGGCGCAGTTGTTGTTCCAGCCAGTGCGCGTGATCTTCTTCAGTGTCTTTCAACTGGGCAATCATCAAATCACGGGTAACGTAGTCTTGTGCTTCTTCGCACAGTTTGATGCCTTTTTTCAATGCATCGCGCACTTCGTATTCGGTGTTCAAATCCGCTTTCAGGCAGGAAATCACGTCGGTACCGATGTTCAGTTCGGCACGGGTCATTTTAGGTGTACCGCCCAGCATCAGGATACGGCGGATGAAGTCTTCGGCATGGGTAGTTTCTTCTTCCATCTCATGATTCAAACGCTCGAATAGTTTGTTGTAGCCCCATTCGGAGTACAGGCGTGAGTGGATGAAGTATTGATCGCGTGCAGCCAGCTCGCCGGACAACAGTTCGTTCATATAATCGATAACAGCTTGATTGCCTTGCATAATTCTTTCTCTTTCTTTGAAATTGTAAAGTGTCTGTAAAAAACATTGCGTGTTGTTTCTTGATGGCTGAATTGTATGAAAAAGCCTGACGCTTGACAAATTTTCTATTTAAAATACAAACAATTATCAAAAGAAACAGAAGCCTTAAAAGGTCGTCTGAAAATTCAATACCTTGTTTTATATAGATATTTGTTGCCATTGGTATTAAGAATCCATTTCAACATTCAAAAACATTTACACTCTTTAACCATAAATAAAAGCAAATAAATTACAAAACCCAATCAAATTTTATTATTAATTATTCTCAAATGCTTTTATCGTCAAACTGTGCCGCAGTACGCATATAGTGAATGACGGTTGAACCAGGACAAACGCCGTACCGATTCAAATTTAATCTACTACCCCTCCGTCCGATAAGATGAACCGTGATATAATTGCGAGTTACTTTTTGATAAAAATCATTTGAAATACATATCACCATGAAACAAATTCGCAACATTGCCATCATCGCCCACGTCGACCACGGCAAAACCACATTAGTTGACCAACTGCTGCGCCAATCCGGTACATTCCGCGCCAACCAGCAGGTTGACGAGCGCGTGATGGACAGCAACGACCTTGAAAAAGAACGCGGCATTACCATCCTCGCCAAAAACACCGCCATCGATTACGAAGGCTACCACATCAACATCGTCGACACTCCGGGACACGCCGACTTCGGCGGCGAGGTGGAGCGCGTTTTGGGTATGGTGGACTGCGTCGTATTGTTGGTGGATGCGCAGGAAGGCCCGATGCCGCAAACCCGTTTCGTGACCAAAAAAGCCTTGGCTTTGGGGCTGAAACCGATCGTCGTCATCAATAAAATCGACAAACCGTCCGCCCGTCCGAGCTGGGTCATCGACCAAACTTTCGAACTCTTCGACAACTTGGGCGCAACCGACGAGCAATTGGACTTCCCGATAGTCTATGCTTCCGGTCTCTCCGGTTTCGCCAAACTGGAGGAAACCGACGAGAGCAACGACATGCGTCCGCTGTTCGACACCATCTTAAAACACACTCCCGCACCGAGCGGCAGCGCGGACGAAACGCTGCAACTGCAAATTTCCCAACTCGACTACGACAACTACACCGGCCGTCTCGGCATCGGCCGCATCCTGAATGGCCGTATCAAACCCGGCCAAGTCGTTGCCGTGATGAACCACGATCAACAAATCGCCCAAGGCCGCATCAACCAGCTTTTGGGTTTCAAAGGTTTGGAGCGCGTACCGCTTGAAGAAGCCGAAACCGGCGACATCGTGATTATTTCCGGTATCGAAGACATCGGTATCGGTGTAACCATTACCGACAAAGACAACCCCAAAGGTTTGCCGATGTTGAGCGTGGACGAACCGACGCTGACCATGGACTTTATGGTAAACACCAGCCCGCTGGCGGGTACCGAAGGCAAATTCGTGACCAGCCGCCAAATCCGCGACCGCCTGCAAAAAGAATTGCTGACCAACGTCGCCCTGCGCATGGAAGATACCGCCGATGCCGACGTGTTCCGCGTATCCGGACGCGGCGAACTGCACCTGACCATTTTGCTGGAAAACATGCGCCGCGAAGGTTTTGAACTGGCAGTCGGCAAGCCGCGCGTCGTGTACCGCGACATCGACGGTCAAAAATGCGAACCGTATGAAAACCTGACCGTGGACGTACCGGACGAAAACCAAGGCGCGGTAATGGAAGAACTCGGCCGCCGCCGCGGCGAACTGACCAATATGGAAAGCGACGGCAACGGCCGTACCCGCCTCGAATACCATATTCCCGCGCGCGGCTTGATCGGTTTCCAAGGCGAATTCATGACCCTGACGCGCGGTGTCGGCCTAATGAGCCATGTGTTTGACGACTACGCGCCTGTAAAACCGGATATGCCCGGCCGCCACAACGGCGTACTGATTTCCCAAGAGCAAGGCGAAGCCGTCGCTTATGCCTTATGGAATCTGGAAGACCGAGGCCGTATGTTCGTGTCGCCCAACGACAAAATCTACGAAGGCATGATTATCGGCATCCACAGCCGCGACAACGATTTGGTGGTCAACCCGCTCAAAGGTAAAAAACTCACCAACATCCGCGCCAGCGGCACCGACGAAGCCGTGCGCCTGACTACCCCGATCAAGCTGACGCTGGAAGGCGCGGTCGAGTTTATCGACGATGACGAACTCGTTGAAATCACGCCGCAGTCCATCCGTCTGCGTAAGCGTTACCTGAGTGAACTGGAACGCCGCCGCCACTTTAAAAAGCTGGATTGATTCCACTAGGCTGTTGATGAAATGAAAAAAGGTCGTCTGAAATTTTCAGACGACCTTTTTATTGTTCGCTATTTGTTCCCGTACAAAATTGCCGTTTAATTTCCGATTTAACTCAGCCTTATTCGCAGAAAAAATATAGTGGGTTAACTTTAAACCAGGACGGCGTTGCCTCGCCTTAAGCTCAAAGAGAACGATTCTCTAAGGTGCTGAAGCACCCAGTGAATCGGTTCCGTACTATCCGTACTGTCTGCGGCTTCGTCGTCTCGTCCTGATTTAGTTAATCCACTATAAAAAACAGTCGGGTTTGATTTTCAGCCACTCAAAGTCAGAAATACCTTTCAGTCAACCTGAATCAGTTGCGGCGGCTATTTGTTTTCGCCGTATTTATCATGCAGATTTCGGATTTCTTCTTTCAACCATTCATCCCAATCGGGGCATAAACAGCGGAGCTCTTTGTTCCAATACAGACAGTCCCAAGCCATGCTGCGCGAGGCTTCGGTATCGCGCTCAAACATTCGGGCGACAAAAGGTTCGAGCGTTTGCGCGCTTTTGAACATACCGCCGTATTCTCCGTAAGTGCGGCAGGTTTCGGGATGGAGCATTTCCATCAGCGTTTCAATGTCGCTCTGCAACGCAAGCCATGAACCGTTTGACTCGTCCAGCCCGAGCACATCGCGCAGCCAATGTTTGATGTTTTCCAAAGCTTGAAAACGCGGGTCATGCCACAGCAGGCGCAGGGCGGCAAGCTGACTTTCGGCTTCCGTCCGACCTTGCGGGTTTTCATGATCAAAAAGGAAAACGAGTTCGTACAACGCACGATTGCGCTGCTTTTCCGGCAGCGCAAGTAAGATGTCGCAGACTTGTTCGGAAGTCTGCCAAAGAGGAAGTTTGGAGAGGGTCATGGGCTTTGAGGTCGTCTGAAAGTCAATAAACATGACTAAATCAATTGATTCATTTGATTTTCGTAACGAAGCTGCTTTTGAATTGAAAATATGAAAATCCGCCCGAGGTCGTCTGAAAACCGATTTCAGACGACCTCTCTGCCTTAAACCATCAACCGCAATATCGGCAGTCCAATATGTCTTTGCGGATGTCGTTCAACAGGAAGGCTGCGGTGTCTTCGTGTTCCGCCTGTACGAAGACGAAGAGTCGGGCGATGATTTTGCCGATAAAGACTTTTTGCAAGGCGCAGGCGTCGGTCAGGGTGCGTTCCTGTAGGAAGCCGCGGATGTCTTCGGGTAAAGTGTAATCGCGGGCAACGGCGGCAAAGCGTGCGTCGGTTTGCAGACGGTCAAGCAGGGTTTGGTTTTTGTCCAACTTAATGCCTGCTTCTTTTTCTTCGGCGGTGGCGCGGACGAACTGGTCGTAAATTTCGGCATAAAGCATATCGTTCGGACCTTCGAAGATGGTGAAGGGGCGGATGTCGATAGCGATATTGCTGGCGGTGTGTCCGCGTTCAAAACCCTTCGCGCCCAAGAGTTTTTGCAACATTTGGGCGGCGGCGTAAGTGTATTCCGTGGCGAGGGTTTTGATGATGTTTGCCTCCATCAGCTGATGGGCGACGGGGGCAACGGGCGAAACGGAATGGCAGACGTAGCGGTAAAGAATCTCGGAAACCTGATGGCGGCGTTGGATTTCGCGGCGTTCGTAATCGACAAATTTGATGTCGTTGCGGACGTATCGGTTCAGGTTGTCAAGGATGTATTCCATGATGCCGTGCGTCATGCCGATCAGTTGCAGGCGGCTGCGGATAAAGATGTTTTGGAACGCGCGCAAACCGGCGGCGTCGCTCTGGGAGAGTTTCATAACGGCGGCGGCGGGCATTTCGGCATCAATGCGGTTGACGGCGTAACGGACGGCGCGCAGGCCTTCGGATGCGAGGGCTTCGTAGCGGATGTATTGCTTGGGAACGAGCAACAGGTTGATGACTTTGGAGAGTTTGCCGTTTTTGCGCTCTTTGGCGGCGACGAGGAGAAAGTCGCTTTGCGAGTTGCCCTGCCAATATTTCGCGGCGTTGACGTAAATCGTTTGTTCGTCGATGTATTCGTAGTAGGACTGCATTTCGCGGGCAATCGCCGCGCCGGAGGTTTCGGGTTCGGTAATGCCCAAACCGCCGCCCTCGCCTTTGAAAACCATGCCCAAACCTTGCTCGACTTGCGCTTCGTCGCCGAACTCTTGCAGAGGCTGCAACACCAGTGCGCCTTCGATGCCGGTACGTAGGGTAACGGGCACGCCGTAATGCCCCGCAATCCGCAGGACTTCTTGGATTTCAAACTGGCTGCCCTTGCGGCCGCCGTGTTTTTTGTCGAGGAAGGGCAACAGCAAACCCGCCTGCTTCAAGGCAAGCCATTTGTCTTCGGGCAGGTATTGCATGAGGTTGAGGTCGTCTGAAAAAATGCGGCAGAATGCGGATTCGATATGCTTTAAAAAAGCAGCCGTGTCCATAGTTGACGGCTGCGCGCTTGATTCGGTGTGTGTCATCATGATTCTCGGTTAATCGGCAGTTATTAGAGTTTAGAGCTAAATTTCTAGGATTTATACCACAAACCCGTTTAAGCGACAATGATTATCAAGTGTGGACGGATTTTCAGCGTGCAAACACATGATTACGCCGCCCCGATAAACCGATACGGTGCTACCATAACGCAAAACACCGCCGGAACACTGCTATGTATTCACAACACAGCGAACGCCATTTCAGCAACCGCAACAACTGGCTGCGCGCGAGCGTATTGGGCGCGAACGACGGCCTGATTTCTACCGCCTCGCTGCTGACCGGCGTTGCGGCCGCCGCCCCCGATTTCCAAACCCTGCTGTTGACGGGCGTTTCGGCGCTTATCGGGGGCGCAGTCTCGATGGCGGCGGGGGAATACGTTTCCGTATCCAGCCAGTCGGACACGGAAAAAGCCGATTTGCACAAAGAACGCCACGAATTGGAAGCCAATCCCGATGCCGAACTGGCAGAACTGACCGAAATTTACCGCCGCCGCGGTTTGTCCGACGCGCTTGCCGCCGAAGTCGCGCAAGCATTGATGGAACACGACGCGCTCTCCGCCCATGCCCGCGACGAAATCGGCATCACCGAAACCTCTGCCGCCCAACCCATGCAGGCCGCGCTGGCTTCTGCCGCTTCATTTTGTGCCGGCGCAATTTTGCCTTTACTGGTTGCATTGACAGCTTCTAGTGCCATTGTTCCGGCCTTGGCAGTTTCCACTTTGTGCGGACTGGCATTACTGGGTTATGTCTCCGCCAAACTGGGCGGCGCGCCTGTCGTTCCCGCCGTTTTGCGCGTGTGCCTGTGGGGCGTTGCGGCATTGGTGATAACCGGATTTATTGGAAAACTGGCAGGCATGGCCGTCTGATTGTAAGGCCTTATACTCTTTTAAACCTGTATCCAGTAAAATTGAAAATTGAGCGGTTAGATTTCATGAGAATTTTGCAAAATAGAATAGAAATTTGACCGCTTGTGATCGTACTAGCTTCCGTCAACATAACCAATCATGACATACCCAATTGCTACGATAATTGCTTCAATAGCATTAAATTTATCGCTAAATCTTTCTGAAAATGTGAAAGTTTATTTAACAGAGCATAATCAAACGCCTATGTTTAAAACATTATTTAATTCATTGAGTGAAAAAGTGAATAAGCCTGAAAAGCTGTTATCTCTTGCGAATCAAGATTTCGAGCAAGGATTCGATTATCAATATGGGCTTTCAACTATCATGGATCGCCAAAAAGCGAATGCGCATTTTGAGCAAGCTGCACTTAAAGGCAATCTGGAGGCAAAATTTTTCCTTTCATTAAATTTCTTGCAACAAGGCCAGCGGGATAAGGCTCTTCAATATGCGCAAGAAGCAGTGGCTGAAGGGAGTGAAATTGCCAAATATGCTTTAGCAAATTGGTGGTTAGCTAAAAATGAGGCTAAATATCGCACGCTGAAACAAGAAGCATTAAAAGCCATGACAGAGGCACAAAATAAAGGCGATTTGCATTATGTAATATTCCTTGCCAATGAATATTATTACGGCTTAAATGGAATGCCTGTCGATTTAGATAAAGCGATTCATTACTATGAATTGGCGGCTCAGCAAGGTAATGCAGTCGCCTTAGAAGAATTAGGAAAAATTTATCTTGAAGAGTTGCATGATTTGGATAAGGCTGAAACCTATTTATTACAAGCAGCTGAGAAAAATAATGCCGAAGCACAATATTTACTAGGCGATGCCGTTTATACCGAAAAAGAAGATGAGAAAAACATACTTTATTGGGTAGAAAAGGCAGCGGAGAATCAGCATATTTCAGCTATACTTAAACTGGCAAACTATTATGTTGGAAAAAAAGAATATGACCAAGCGCTTTATTATGTGAAAAAAGGTGTTGCCTTAAATCATGAAGACGCTTTGATTGCGATGGCTGAATTCTATGAATATGGGCTCGGTATGCTACAAGATGATGAAAAAGCGTTAACTTATTATAAAAAATCGAATGAGATTTTGAAGGATAAATGGTTGATGGATAAAATTAAAATGTTGGAAGCAAAAATCAAAGATAAAAAATAGTCTAAAGCGTGGTTAAATTCCCCAACCTATGTTGCTTGTTTAGCAGAAGATTTAAAGCGGTTCGCTGTATTGATTGAACCTAAAAAACATGGGGAAATACTGAACTTTTGACTTGGATCATCGGTGCAGTCATTTTATTTGATTGCTAAGGCCGTCTGAAAATTTTTCAGACGGCCTATGGTTCTTGTATTTACTTATTACAAACTGTTTTTTGTCATGACCTATCTGATTCCCAAACCCCGTGAAAAATCCCGTTGGCTCAATCTTTCGCAAGGCTCGCTACCGCTGGCTTTGGCGCGATATCTGCCGCATAAGCAGCTCAAGGTTGTCTTGACCCAAGATGCGGAACAGGCGCTACGCCTTCAGACGGCCTGGCTGTTTTTCCGTCCGCATGATACGGCGGTGTTCCTGCCGGACTGGGAAACGCTGCCTTACGAGCGTTTTTCGCCGCATCAGGATTTGGTATCGGAGCGCTTGTCGGCGTTGTGGCAGATTAAGAGCGGCGCGGCGGACGTGTTGTTTGTGCCGGTTGCCACGGCGATGCAGAAGCTGCCGCCCGTGCCGTTTCTGGCGGGGCGCACGTTTTGGCTGAAAACCGGGCAGACTTTGGATATAGGCCGTCTGAAAACCGATTTGGTGGATGCTGGCTACAACCATGTTTCCCATGTTGTCGCGGCGGGCGAGTTTGCCGTGCGCGGCGGCATTGTCGATTTGTTCCCGATGGGCAGCGAAATGCCTTATCGCATCGATTTGTTCGACGATGAAATCGACAGCATTAAAACCTTCGATACCGAAACGCAGCGCACCATCTCGCCCGTTTCCGAAATCCGCCTGCTGCCGGCGCACGAGTTCCCCACCGACAGCGAGGCGCAGAAAATCTTCCGCAGCCGCTTCCGCGAGGAAGTCGATGGCAATCCAAACAATGCCGCCGTGTACAAAGCCGTCAGCAACGGCCACTTCGGCGCGGGCGTGGAATACTATCTGCCGCTGTTTTTTGAAAACGAGCTGGAAACGTTGTTTGACTATATCGGCGAAGATGCGCTGTTTGTCTCTTTGGGCGATGTTCACGCCGAGGCAAACCGCTTTTGGAGCGACGTCAAATCGCGTTACGCCATGGCGCAGGGCGACGAAACCTATCCGCCTTTGCTTCCACAGCATTTGTATCTCTCTGCCGATGTATTCGCAGGTCGTCTGAAAAACTACGGACAAGTGCTGCCCGATGTTTCCGGCAAGGAACACACCCTGCCCGACCTTGCCGTCAACCGCCAGTCCGACGAGCCTTTGCAAGCATTGAAGGATTTTCAGACGACCTTTGACGGACGGATTTTGCTGTGCGCCGAAAGTCTGGGACGGCGCGAAACCATGCTCGGCTTCTTGCAGCAAAACGGTTTGAAGGCCAAACCTGTATCCGACTGGCAAGGCTTTTTATCGGCGCACGAGCCGCTGATGATTACGGTCGCGCCGTTGGCATACGGATTCAAACTGGGCGGGCTGCAATCTCCGAGCCAACAGCAACCTACTCCCGCCGCCGAGGGAGAAGACAAAGCGGTTGCCGACCAAACCGAATTTTCCGCAGCCGCAACAAACCCTCTCCCTAGCCCTCTCCCGCAGGAGAGGGAACAAAGTGCCGCCGCCGTTTC
>NZ_KV794950.1:0-41667 GCF_001808875.1 Neisseria sp. HMSC064E01 | reverse complement strand
CCCGTGGGGGAGGGTTGGGGAGAGGGCAAAGCAGTTGCCGCTCAAACCGAATTTTCCACAGCCGCAACAAGCCCTATACCACAGGAGAGGGAACAAAGTGCCGCCGCCGTTTCAGACGACCTGAAAACCGAAAGCAGCCTGCACCCCGTCGAAAGTAGTCTGCACAGGCAAATCCGACAGCAACCTGCCCCCTCCCCCGTGGGGGAGGGTTGGGGAGAGGGCAAAGCGGTTGCCGCTCAAAGTGCAATCGCCGTCATCACCGAATCCGACCTCTACCAATACGTCGCTCGTTCGCGCGTCCACGACCGCCGCAAGAAACATGTCGCTGTTTCAGACGGTCTGTTACGCGACCTTGCCGAAATCAATATCGGCGACCCCGTCGTGCACGAGGAACACGGCATCGGGCGGTATATGGGCTTGGTAACGATGGATTTGGGCGGCGAAACCAACGAAATGATGTTGCTCGAATACGCGGGCGAAGCGCAGCTTTATGTGCCCGTTTCGCAACTGCATTTAATCAGCCGCTACTCCGGCCAGGCGCATGAAAACGTCGCCCTGCACAAGCTCGGCAGCGGCGCATGGAACAAAGCGAAACGCAAAGCCGCCGAAAAAGCGCGCGATACCGCCGCCGAATTGCTCAACCTCTACGCCCAACGTGCCGCCCAATCGGGACACAAGTTTGAAATCAACGAGTTGGACTATCAGGCGTTTGCCGACGGCTTCGGCTATGAGGAAACTGAAGACCAGGCCGCCGCCATCGCCGCCGTGATTAAAGATTTGACGCAGGCGAAGCCGATGGACCGCCTTGTGTGCGGCGATGTCGGTTTCGGCAAAACCGAAGTCGCCCTACGCGCCGCGTTTGTGGCGGTGATGGGCGGCAAACAGGTTGCCGTCCTCGCACCGACCACGCTTCTGGTCGAGCAGCACGCGCAAAACTTCGCCGACCGCTTCGCCGATTTCCCCGTGAAAGTCTCCAGCCTTTCGCGTTTTAACAACAGCAAAGCCACCAAAGCCGCACTGGAAGGCATGGCGGACGGCACGGTCGATATTGTTATCGGCACGCACAAACTGGTGCAGGACGATATAAAATTCAAAAACTTAGGCTTAGTGATTATCGATGAAGAACACCGCTTCGGCGTGCGCCAGAAAGAGCAGCTCAAACGCCTGCGCGCCAATGTCGACATCCTTACCATGACCGCCACGCCGATTCCGCGCACCCTCAGCATGGCACTCGAAGGCCTGCGCGACTTTTCGCTGATTACCACCGCGCCCAGCCGCCGCCTCGCCGTCAAAACCTTTGTCAAACCGTTCAGCGAAGGCAGCGTGCGCGAAGCCGTGTTGCGCGAACTCAAACGCGGCGGGCAGGTATTTTTCCTACATAATGAAGTGGATACCATCGAAAACATGCGCGAGCGGCTGGAAACCCTGCTGCCCGAAGCCCGCATCGGCGTGGCGCACGGACAACTGCGCGAGCGCGAACTGGAACAAGTGATGCGCGACTTTTTGCAGCAAAGATTCAACGTGTTGCTCTGTTCCACCATCATCGAAACCGGCATCGACATCCCCAACGCCAACACCATCATTATCAACCGCGCCGACAAATTCGGGCTGGCGCAACTGCACCAGCTTCGCGGACGCGTCGGCCGCAGTCACCACCAAGCCTACGCCTACCTGCTCACGCCCGAATACATCACCAAAGACGCAGAAAAACGCCTCGACGCTATCGCGGCGGCAGACGAACTCGGCGCAGGCTTCACCCTCGCCATGCAGGATTTGGAAATCCGCGGCGCAGGCGAAATCCTCGGCGAAGGACAATCCGGCGAAATGATACAGGTCGGCTTCACACTCTACACCGAAATGCTCAAACAAGCCGTGCGCGACCTCAAAAAAGGCCGCCAGCCCGACCTCGACGCACCGCTGGGCATCACCACCGAAATCAAACTGCACAGCCCCGCCCTGCTGCCCGAAAGCTACTGCCCCGACATCCACGAACGGCTCGTCCTCTACAAACGCCTCGCCGTCTGCGAAACCGTGCAACAAATCAACGCCATACACGAAGAACTCGTCGACCGCTTCGGCCTGCCCGAACAACCCGTCAAAACCCTCATCGAAAGCCACCACCTGCGGCTCGCCGCCAAAGAATTGGGCATAGACGCCATCGACGCCACCAGCGAATCGGTAACCGTTACCTTCGGCAAACACCACCAAATCGACCCGACAGAAATCATCCTGCTGATTCAGACAGATAAAAAATACCGGCTGGCTGGGGCGGATAAGTTGAGATTTACAGCCGAGATGGAAAATATCGAAGTCAGGATTAACACCGTGAAGAATGTGTTGAAGACTTTGAAAGAAAGAGTGATAGCAAAGTAGAGTTTGATAAAGAAAAGGTCGTCTGAAAAATTTTCAGACGACCTGCGAGTCAGATTCGTACCCAACAAAACCGTTACACTGAGAATGTAGGATTCAAGAATTCAATAACCCAAAGTGTAGCTAACAAAGAATATACTATAAGGCAACATGTACAAACTAAGTTAATATTATGAATGCTTTGGACTATATCGACTCCCCTTTAGACTCAATATCCACTAACAATCCTTACATAATAACCGAGGTAATCGAATTAACTGAAGAACATCAAACAAAATTAATCCTGATAGATTATCTTTTAAACAATTTCTTAAATTTGAATAATCATCCTTACCTATTAGGATATAACTTATATTTAAAAGCTAGTCTATCGGAAGATAAAAATAGAATTTCTCTTTTAGAACAAGCAAAATTTTCCTTTGAAAAGGCTACTTCTGATTCTGAAAATGCTATGTTTGCCAAAGTCTATCTAGCACATGTTTATTATGATTTAGAAGAATTTAATCATTGCCTTGATATGATAGAGCAAATTCCAAATAATTACTTTTCAAAACTACCCAGTCATCAAAATTGGCGTGACTTAAAAATCCAAGAGTTGAAAATATGCTGCCTAATCAAGTTAAAAATATTTTCTAATTTTGAATTTATTCTACATAGTTATTTTTTAAAAATTTCAAGTTCAAGTAAACATAATATACCCGTACCAACGGAACTTTCCAATGTAATAAAAAATATTAAATAATCAAAAAATTAATATCTTATAGAGGACGCTAATATGGGTAAATTTCATACCCCTTTGGGCAACTTGACATTCATTACTGAAGAAACAACAAAGACATCTTTTCTTCAAGGTAAGTTTGGTGAAATATCTTTCTCTATTCAAGTCAATCAACCATTTGATTTCGAGGAAATAGATTTTAACTTTATTCAAAGTAAAATGAATAACTTTTCTCAGATCAGGGCAAAAACTGACCTATTCTTAAGAAATATTCTATATACCCAACCCAAACAACTTGGATTTAGTCATTACAAAGATAAACTAGCAAGCGTAGGTTGGGTTGGCAAACCCAACAAAAATCTGAATGTTGGGTCACGACCCAACCTACATCTGCTGAAATTAGATTGGAAGCAGCAGGAATCAGATTAATTCCTAATAATCCACATTAAACAATAAACACTCATATTTACGTTATTTATTTCAAGTGGCACACAATAGCAAGGTCGTCTGAAAACTAATTTAGAGTTTTCAGACGACCTTTTATCAAACAATGGAGAATATAGACTGACTTTGACTTGCTATAAACTATTCTATTAACTCCGAATCCAATATACTCAAATCATTATTTGTTGGCATAGTAAGAGGTTTCTCATCATTCTTAACTTCTCCGTTAACATATTCTGCGTAATTGCATGTTTTGCAGCAAGCGTAGGTTGGGTTGGCAAACCCAACAAAAATCTGAATGTTGGGTCACGACCCAACCTACATCTGCTGACCCAACAGCTTGCTATAAACCATGAAACTTGGTTCCTTCAATTTTAAATCCTATCGAGTTAATATTAAAAATGAATCTTAAAAAATATCTGATTACTTTACTCTTTATATTCTTTATACCGCAAAATACTATGGCTGATTCTTTTGAAATTTACAAATATTCGGGTAAAAAACTATTAATAGAAAAAGAATATTCCCAACCTCTATTTCTCTCCATGAAAGAAATAGAGGCTAGAGGATTAAATATCTCCGACTACAATATATTGTGTAGCACTTACATTGATAAAACAGAAAACAAATATTATGTTTTTACCTACTCTCCTAAAGTATTAAATCCTCATCGTAGAGGTGGACATGGAATTATTGAAGTCCACATAAACGCTAAAACTCATGAAATCAAATCACATTTTTCAAGATAGCCTCCTGCATTAGAAACAAGACAAGGCAAACTATTATGAAAAATAGAGATTCTCTGAGTTTTGATGCTTATTTGGCATGTAAGGATTTATCAGTTGCTGAATTACTCAATATTCTGCTGAATTCTAATACTCAAATTCAATACGAAGCAGCTAGAAGATTGCAATTTTTCCGGTATCGTGAAATTAAAGACATCGTTAAAAATGTTCTCTTAACAAGCCAGTATAGTCGGCATAGGGAAATTGCTGTTTTTATTCTCGGGCAGATTCAGAATAAGCTTAATAAATATGAACTTGAAGAGGTTTTATCTCTTTTAATTGATTTTATAAACAACGATAAAAGCATTAACGCAAAATCCTCAGCGATATCTTCTTTAGGGCATTTGTTTCACCATTATGATTTAGGAGAGGAAGAATTCTGCGCAATAGAGGAAAAAATTCAATTAATTTGGCAAATACATAGATATTCTATTGTTATTGCTACTGCGTTCAGCTCTGCATTTTTTCCCAAAAGAGATTATATTGAAGAATATCTAATAAAAAATTTAAAGAGCAGACATCCGAAAGTAATCTCTTGGGTTGTGTATGCATTAAAAGAAAAAAGTTATCACTCGAGATCGATTGAAACTTTGCTATTGAACAAATTAGACCATTCTCGCATAGAATCATATATTTATATTGAGATAGCTGCCTATCTAATCTCAATCAACTGTGAACAAATTATTCCATATATTGAAGATATGGTATTAACACAAAACAAAATTGATGATGAAATTCATATAGCTCTTAAAAATAATTCATCAAAAAGTTTTTCAGACATAAGAAAAATAATGTTGAGAAAATTTCAATAAATTATTGGTATACCTTATAATATTCCATCTTTTATGCAGGCAATTTTGTTTTATTCTTAAACTCTATTTAATAACAAGGATTTAAATGAAATCTTATTTTCTGATATTTTGCGCATTGCTTACATCTGTCAATATCGCCAAGGCCGATACGATGGAAACCATGCGTATGTACGATAAATCTTTGTCTAAGGTTTTGGTAGAAGCTGCCCGCGATGGCAGTTTTATTGACTTGGATAAAATCGGTCGCAGTATTGGCATCCCCGAGTTGACGCATGAAATCAATCAAACTGCTAACCATACGATAAAAAACGACAAGCAGTTCAACAGCACATACCATGTAAACCAAGATCCATATCAACAATACGGTATCCGCAGTATTTCGTTTGCCGAATGGTCGTCTGAAAAAGGCAAGATGAAGCAGCTTGAATTTGAACTTCACAATAACCGCTGTCCGTTACCACCTACAAACTATGAAGAGTTCGCAGGCAGTCCTAGCTTTATCGGCCATTTAGACGGTAAAGACATATCTATTCTTACGTTACCCGCTCCGGCAAAGGCAAAGATGCTTTTTCTGAAAAAACGTAAAGACAACTGCGCGGTCATGATTGTTCAAGAATTTATCATAGCCGATTTCGGACCTGAAATTCGTTAATAAAAAAGAACGCTACAAACCACAGATAAAGCTTCGTCGCTATGTTCTGGTTTGAACTGAATCCACTATAACTTCCAACTCAAGCCAAAGGTCGTCTGAAATCCTCAATTCGTATTTCAGACGACCTTTTCTCTACTGGAATTTTTAATTTCTCAAAATCTCAACATAACAAAAAACCTGCCCGAATCATCGGGCAGGTTTTTTGATAGCTGAATCGAATTAGTTTTTATCCAAGTCGACCAGTTTGTTTTTGGCAATCCAAGGCATCATAGAACGCAGTTGCGCGCCGACTTTTTCGATTTGGTGGTCGGCATTCAGACGACGGCGTGCGGTCATGCTGGCGTAGTTGGTTGCGCCTTCTTGGATGAACATTTTGGCGTATTCGCCGCTTTGGATACGGTACAGGGCTTTTTTCATCGCTTCTTTGGTAGCAGGCGTGATGACTTCGGGGCCGGTAACGTATTCGCCGTATTCCGCGTTGTTGGAAATGGAGTAGTTCATGTTGGCGATACCGCCTTCGTACATCAAGTCTACGATCAGTTTCAGCTCGTGCAGACATTCGAAGTAAGCCATTTCAGGTGCGTAACCTGCTTCAACCAGGGTTTCAAAGCCGCATTTCACCAGCTCGACCGCGCCACCGCACAATACGGCTTGTTCGCCGAAGAGGTCGGTTTCGGTTTCTTCGCGGAAGTTAGTTTCAATAACGCCACCTTTGGTGCCGCCGTTGGCTGCTGCGTAAGACAGGGCGATGTCGCGGGCTTTGCCGCTTTTATCTTGGTAAACGGCGATCAGTGAAGGGACGCCGCCGCCTTTCAGGAATTCGCTGCGTACGGTGTGGCCAGGACCTTTAGGGGCGACCATAATCACGTCCAAGTCGTCGCGCGGTACGATTTGGTTGTAGTGGACGTTGAAACCGTGTGCGAACGCCAGTGCCGCACCTTGTTTCAGGTTAGGCTCGACTTCGTTTTTGTATACCACAGGTTGGTTTTCGTCAGGCAACAGAATCATCACAACGTCTGCTTTTTTAGTAGCATCGGCTACGGACAATACTTCAAAGCCTGCTGCTTCTGCTTTTTTCCAAGAACCGCCTTGGCGCAGACCGACTACTACGTTTACGCCTGAATCTTTCAGGTTGGCTGCGTGGGCGTGACCTTGTGAGCCGTAGCCGATGATGGCGACGGTTTTGCCTTTGATCAGGGACAGGTCGGCGTCTTTATCGTAATAAACTTGCATTTGATTTCCTTTGGATAAAATGGGTTCCGGCTTTGCGTTGAGGATGCCGGACAGTTGGATTGGGGGTAAGGGGTTAAACGGAGAGTTCTTCCATCAAAACGATTTCGAGCGCGTCGGTTTTGCCGTCGATGGCTTTGACGAAGCCTTGGAAATGTTCGCTGGCGTTGTGCGCATCGATGGCTGCCTGAGATTTCCAGTTTTCGACGAAGACGAAACGTTCGGGTTTGCCGATTTCCTGATGCAGATCGTAGCTGATGTTGCCTTCTTCCGCGCGGCTGGCTTTGACCAGGCTTTGGAACAAGGGTTTCAGCGTTTCTGTATGTTCAGGTTTGACGGTAACCAGTGCGACGATTTTAATGTTTGACATAAATCTCTCCTGCCGTTTTTGTTTTCAGACGACCCTAGATAGGTCGTCTGAAAACTGACGGTGTTAAATTTTCAAAATACGCTCGCCGCGGCCGATACCGGCTGCGCCTGTGCGTACGGTTTCCAAAATCTGGGCACGTCCGACAGTTTCGAGAAAAGAGTCGAGTTTGTCGGTAGAGCCTGTGATTTCGATGGTGTAGCTGCGGTCGGTTACGTCGATGATGCTGCCACGGTAGATTTCGGTCAGACGTAAAAATTCGTCGCGGTCTTTGCCGACGGCGCGGACTTTTACCAACATCAATTCGCGTTCGACAAAACGGCTTTCGTTCAAATCGACCACTTTGATCACCTCAATCAATTTATTGAGTTGTTTGGTGATTTGTTCGATGACTTGCTCGTCGCCGTGGGTAACGATGGTCATGCGCGAGAGGGTTTTGTCTTCGGTCGGGGCTACAGCCAAGGAGTCGATGTTGTAGTCGCGAGCGGAGAAGAGACCGACCACGCGGCTCATCGCGCCTGATTCGTTTTCCATCAGAACAGATAAGATATGTCGCATTGTCGTTCTCCTTACGCTTTCGGGTTTTCGCGCATATGCGGCGGCAGGACCATTTCGTCCAAACCTTTGCCGTTGCCGACCATGGGCAGCACGTTTTGTTTTTTATCGGTCAAGAAGTCCATAAATACCAAACGGTCTTTTTGTTTGACCGCTTCCAAAAGCGCGCCTTCAACATCGGATTTTTTGTCCACGCGGATGCCGATGTGTCCGTATGCTTCCGCTAGTTTGACGAAATCGGGCAGAGAATCGAAATAGGTTTCCGATTCGCGGTTGCCGTAATACAGCTCCTGCCATTGGCGAACCATGCCGAGGTAGCCGTTGTTGAGGGTAACGACGTTTACCGGAATGCGGTATTGGAAGCAGGTGGACAATTCTTGGATGTTCATCTGAATCGAACCTTCGCCGGTAATACAGAACACGTCTTGATCGGGAGCGGCGAGTTTCGCGCCCATCGCATACGGCAAACCTACACCCATCGTACCCAAGCCGCCGGAGTTAAGCCATTGGCGCGGGCGTTCGAACGGATAATATTGCGCTGCGAACATTTGGTGTTGCCCTACGTCCGAAGTGATGATGGCGGAGTTGTTGGTGATTTCGGCAAGTTTTTGCACGACGTATTGCGGTTTGATGATTTCGCTGTCGTTGTCAAACCACAGACAGTCTCGCGAACGCCATTCTTCGATGCTTTTCCACCATTTGTCTAAAGAATCGGACGCGGGAGTCGTATCTTGTTTACCCCACAAGCCGATCATTTCGGTCAACACGTTTTTCACGTCGCCGACAATCGGAATATCGACTTTGACGCGTTTGGCGATGCTGGACGGGTCAACATCAATATGAATGACTTTTTTGGCTTTTTCAAAAAATTTGGACGGAACGGATACGACACGGTCGTCAAAACGCGCGCCCACTGCCAACACAACATCTGCGTTTTGCATGGCAAGGTTGGCTTCGTAAGTACCGTGCATACCCAGCATACCCAAGAATTGGCGGTCGCTTGAAGGATATGCGCCCAAGCCCATCAGCGTACCGGTACACGGTGCCCCCATCATACGGACGAACTTCGTCAACTCTTCCGAAGCGTTGCCCAAGATTGCGCCGCCGCCGAAATAGACGATCGGACGTTTGGCAGAAGCCAACATTTGAACGGCTTTTTTAATCTGCCCGATATGACCTTGTACGACAGGTTGGTAAGAACGGATAAAGATGTCTTCCTGCGGATAGCTGAATTTCGCCATCGCCTGCGTTACATCTTTAGGAACATCGACCACGACAGGACCGGGACGGCCGCTGGCGGCGATTTGGAATGCTTTCTTGATGGTCTCGGCAAGCTCGTTGACATTGGTTACCAAGAAATTGTGCTTGACGCACGGACGGGTAATGCCGACCGTATCCACCTCTTGAAACGCATCCGTACCGATGAGCGAATTGCCGACCTGTCCGCTGATGACCACCATCGGAATCGAATCACTGTATGCGGTGGCAATGCCGGTCAACGCATTGGTCACGCCCGGTCCGGAGGTAACCAACGCAACGCCGACTTTGCCGCTGACGCGCGCATACGCATCTGCCGCGTGTACCGCCGCCTGCTCGTGGCGTGCCAGGATGTGTTTGAATTTATTGAGTTGGAAAATAGCGTCGTAGATTTCGATGACTGCGCCGCCCGGATAGCCGAAAACGTACTCTACACCCTCGGCTTTGAGACTTTGCACTATGATTTGTGCGCCTGATAATTGCATAATGACCTCTTTTATACGGCTTCAAACCAATAGGGGCAACCCGCCTCGCCACAGCACCTGTAATGCAAGCCCTCCAAGCAGCGGTTTAGGGTACGCGCATTGAAGAAACACGGCGACAGTCAGACTGTCCAATCAATTGGTATGAAACACAGAGTTTATGAATGAAAGAATGCAAACGATAACGCAAACCGTCTATTCAATCAAGACAAAATCTTTCATCTTTTAACATTATCCGAATACCGAAAAGATTGAGTATTGATTTTTATAAGATAAATATGTAAGCATTCAAAATATATTAATGAAAATTGTTGACAGTTTTTATAGAAAGGTCGTCTGAAAACCATTTTAAAGTGTTTTCAGACGACCCTCTGGCTGCCATTCTTCTCCTCTTGTTTCACATTCCCTATAAACTCATTTCTCCCGTTTTGTCTATTCCTTCAGGCATATTTTCCAAAAAGAGATGCAGCAAATGATCAATTACCAAATCATTGGTGGTGCTGCAATAGGGTCTATTCGCGTAATGTTCCTTGTGATGATGGTATTGGCTTTTGATAACGGCGGCATCTTGAACCATCAGACGTTCAAGAAACGGGCGGAACAGATGGAATTTGATCGGCAACGGGAAGCGGCTTTTAGGGAAATGGACACGGACATTCAAGCTCATGCTGCCCTTGTTTTGCGGAATAAAGAAGGCGGAAATCCGATATTCATGACTGTTTGGCGTGAAGTAATCGATACGCACCAGCCCCGGGAATGTAAATGCCGCATTGTTGACCGTAATGCCTTTGTCGAATAACTTGTTAATCAACCCGTTTTGCTGTTGATTGAGGCGATACTGCGTTACGAAACCGCGTTCGTGGTGGCTCTGGCTGATCTGCATACTTTGCTTGCCTTTGTTGCGCAGCAGTTTGGCATGGATATAGCGCGTATGGGTCGGATCGAGGAAGTTTTCGATGGCGTGGATAAAATCGCCTTCCATATATCGGACGGCATTGGCGGTTTCAAAACCTTCCGGCGCTTCAAAATCGGCATATGGTTCGAAAGGAATATCAGAAACCAAACAGACCCACACCCAATCGTCGTACTCTTGGCACGGAAACGTAGGAACATTCTCAGCTTCTTCACAAGCACACATCCCGCCGACAACAGTCAAAACTTTGCCTTGCGCGTCAAACTCCCAGCCGTGATAACAACATTGAAGCTTACCCGAAACGATTTTGCCCGCACTCAGCGGTACATGCCGATGCGGACAGCAATCATCCATACAGGCTGCTTGTCCGTTCAGCCGTACCAATACCAACTGTTGTCCCAACAATTCGCGATGAACGGGTTTGTCTTTAAGCTGCTTGCTCGGTATCAACGGATACCAAGCGCGTTTCATTTTTTCTATATTCATGGTTTGTGTCGTTTTATTTGATTGTTATGGCAAATCAACTTTTTTATGTTGATCCGCTGTTTTAAAGCTTAAGGCGCGGATTAACCCATGCAGCTCTTACGTTTATAAGGGCGGTAGGCTTTTCCATTAAAGCGGTAACGCGTTTCGGTGCAATATCCTGCATTGCCTTCTGTAACGGCGATATCGCGCAAGCCGTTATGTTGTTGCGGCAAGATATTGATTCCATAGCCTCCGTCTTCCAACAAGACCTCTGATTTGCCGCGTCCGCTGGATAGGATTTGAAATTCTGTCGATGCGCTGCCGCCCATTGTGCAGACTGCGACGAAATATTTAGCGTCCTTTTTCGGGGAAAGCGAAATAGGTGCAACAGCAAAATCACCGCATCCGTTTTGTATGGATTTGAACGCAGGCTCTACCTTTGCATCTGCGGAATATTGACGAAATGCCGGATTGCCCGACACTTCCAGCGATATCGTTTCAGCGGATGCAGCCGACGTGGCGGCAAGGCAAATGAGTAAAGCCGTTTTTTTCATGATGTACTCCGTGTTTTAAGTTCGATATTGTGTTTACAGTTTGTATTTGATTAGGATTTTTTTGTAATAGCCCTGACTCAATGCGTGTAACAGCTTCCAAATAAGCCGGCGCGCAGGTCGGAGATGGGATGTATAGACTGCCATGTATTCGATCTCAGGGACTGCGCCGCGTACTCTTTTGAAATCGGGCGCACCCGAACTGAAATTTAAAGGGACATCCGCTTCGATACAGGTTTGCATGGAACGCGTCATGCAGCGGCGGTATAGGGCATCACTTTGAGGCTTGGCGTCATCGTAGCCGACGATGGGCGAAGTAGCGGTATCGCTGTCGATGGCAACACCGGATACACCGGCACTTTCACCGGTTTCGCTGTCACGCAGTAGAAATAAATTCAAGATATCGCGCGATACGGCTTCGCGCATAAATTCAACGGTAAATTGTACGTTTTGCTTGGAATATTTGTGCAGATACAGACGGTTGTACCAATGCACCGCCGCTTCAAAATCCGCATCGGGGCTGTCGGCACTCAAACGCTCGAAAACATAACGCCCGTCATTGGATATCTTACGGTCGCGCTTGGTATTGGCTTTTGCCATGACTGCCTGCCAATCGTCCATGATATAAACCTGCCGCGTCACAATCATTTTCCAACCGAGCCGCTCCAGACGTTCAATCAAGTCCTTATGCTGGCGCGGATTGAGCGAACGGATAGACAACGCATGTTTCGGCCATTTTGCGACGGCGGTTTGGGTCAGCTTCGACATTGAGGTCGTCTGAAAAGACTCGGAGAAGCTATTGGTAGAGAGGCAATAATTGTTCAACGTCACCATGCGGTCGATTTGATTCAGCCGCAGCATACCGCTTAACGCCGACAACAAACCGGACGCAAGCATACGCTGCCCGACGGGCAACTTGACCAACTCGTCTTTCGCATAATCCACGATTGCCGAATGTGGCGACGCGGTAAAGCAGTTCGGTGTTATCCTGTCGATGACCGTGCAGGGAATATCCAAACCGCCGATATTCAAAATCTCGGCGCAGGCATTCATATTAGCGAACAGGCGTTGCAGCAGGATGTCTCGGAACAATGCCGCAAATTTATGGGACAAATCAGTTTTCATCGCCGTCAAACTCGATATCGAAAGTGCTGGCGCTGGTTAAAGGTTTATGGTGTCGGATTTTGCGCCACATCATTTCCCCCAATGCCAGCCATTGCGCATAAACAGGCAAATCGGCAATCACATCGTCCGCACGTTGGAAGTCCTGCCAAAGCTCAGACCATCTACCCTCTTTCCAAGCCTTGTAACCAAAAAGCAGCGGCAAGGTCGCGCCGACCCGTAAAGGCTTGGATGGCGCATTGTGTTCCCGTTGCTGCAAATCCCCTGCCCCATTAAATATCAAATCTTCACGTAAAAGATGCAGACCGCTGGTCGCGCGGGGATTGCATTCCAACACCCACAAATCTTTTCCGTCATCAATAAAATCAAAAGCCGCCTGTCCGTGATACGCGTTTTGCTCGGCAAATTTTGTCACAAATTCGTCCAAACGCGGATCGGAAAGCGGCTCGAAATAGGTTGATGCCGAATCGTTGAGCAGGTAGCGCGGGCGGTAGGCGGCATGCGCCAACACTCTGCCGTGTTCGCAAATCACATAATTACACAGCCCCTGCCCCGTAATAAAATCCTGCTGCACCCAAGGATAATCCGCAGTGATGTGAATATTTTTCAGACGACCTTCCGTTACGCCGCGTATTACGGAACGTCCGAAACGCGAATAAACAGGCTTCAATACCGTTTTCTTCACGCTGTCGCATTCGACTTCGCCGACCGACGTGATTCGGCGCGTAGCCGGAAAACGCACCGCCGTATCCTGCGGCATCCGCTCGAAAAAACGGAATTTGTCATGCAGGGTGAACAGCGTTTCATTATCCGGCATCCAACATTTGGCACGCTCCGACTCCGGCAAATCCAGCCTTGCCAAATAAAAAATATCTTCACAAGTCGGCACCACGCAATCCGCCTGCGCCACCAGTTCCGTCATGACACGCGCATAGCCGGCGAAATCCAAACGCGGCGCAGGAATGCGGCGGTACTCGCCTAATCCGGCAAAAATGCCGACCGGGAAACGCAGGCTGTCGCAAAACACAACCTGATGCCCACCGCGCTTGGCGAACCGCGCCCATTCCAACGCAACGGGCGCACGGGGAGAAGTGATGAGGATGTTCAATTTTGTCTTCCTGAAACGTTTGACTTTGCATCGATAATTTATGTCGTCAGAATGACAGTGTATCACATTGTCAAAAAAGGTCGTCTGAAAACGGGCTGAAACGTTTTCAGACGACCTAAATATTCCATTCAAATATTCCATCCAAGAAATCCCTACTGCCTCTCCGTTATAGTGGATTAACTTTAAATCAGGACAAGGCGACGAAGCCGCAGATAGTACATCAGGACAAGGCGACGAAGCCGCAGACAGTACAGATAGTACGGCAAGGCGAGGCACCGTCGTACTGGTTTAAAGTTAATCCACTATATCTTCTACGGAAATAGAACCAATCAGAATAAGGCTTGCAAGCCGTTTCTTTGCTTTTCCACCCAAACTTTGCGGATAGTCAACTATGGTACTTATAGCCACTTGCCAGCATGTATGTTTTAAAACATAATGACCCCGCTTATCTATACCAGATGCTTCACAACAACAATACCATCCCTCAGCAAATCGCGCCCACCCTACTCTTCCGACAACATCCCCTGCGCGTTTTTACTGATGACACGTTACTCAAAACCGTCTGAAAACAAATGTTTGAACGCTACGCTTTCTATCCGTGACAAGCGCAGAAAATGGTTTTACCCGACTGTTATCCAAGTGAGGACGCCTCCTCTTTAATTGAATTCCTTAAACAATTTCTTGCCGCTTCGCAGCCCGATGTCCTCTCCCAAACCGACTTCATCATAACGATGATTATGGTTTGACCGCTGCCTGCGTTACCGAAATTGCACCGATGGGGCTGAATTGCCCGAACTGTTGATTAAAAAATAGCTTAGTGTGATGTGGACATCAGGTCGTCTGAAACCGTCTTCTGTCTTCGTTTTCAGACGACCCCTGACCCGCGCGACTCAACATCATGCGCTGTCACAACACGCCCCTTTTTATCGGTATCCATCGCTCGATGATGTTTACCGAAACCGGTTTTATTACAAAAAAACGAAAGGACTACCTCATGTCGGACAATACGCAACCCACGCGGCAGGGCTTGCCCTCGCTGCCGAAAAGCACGATTTGGATGCTCAGTTTCGGTTTTCTCGGCGTTCAGACGGCCTTTACCCTGCAAAGCTCGCAGATGAGCCGCATCTTCCAGACGCTCGGCGCCGACCCGCACAGCCTCGGCTGGTTCTTTATCCTGCCGCCGTTGGCGGGGATGCTGGTGCAGCCGATTGTCGGCCATTACTCCGACCGCACATGGAAGCCGCGCTTGGGCGGCCGCCGCCTGCCGTATCTGCTTTACGGCACGCTGATTGCGGTCATCGTGATGATTCTGATGCCGAACTCGGGCAGCTTCGGTTTCGGCTATGCGTCGCTGGCGGCTTTGTCGTTCGGCGCGCTGATGATTGCGCTGTTGGACGTGTCGTCAAATATGGCGATGCAGCCGTTTAAGATGATGGTCGGCGACATGGTCAACGAAGAGCAGAAAAGCTACGCCTACGGGATTCAGAGCTTCTTGGCGAATACGGGCGCAGTTGTGGCGGCGATTCTGCCGTTTGTGTTTGCGTATATCGGTTTGGCGAATACTGCCGAGAAAGGCGTCGTGCCGCAGACCGTGGTCGTGGCATTTTATGTGGGCGCAGCGTTGTTGGTGATTACCAGCGCGTTCACGATTTTCAAAGTGAAGGAATACGATCCGGAAACCTACGCCCGCTACCACGGCATCGACGTGGCGGCAAATCAGGAAAAAGCCAACTGGTTCGAACTCTTGAAAACCGCGCCTAAAGCGTTTTGGACGGTCACTCTGGTGCAGTTTTTCTGCTGGTTCGCTTTCCAATATATGTGGACTTATTCCGCTGGCGCGATTGCGGAAAACGTCTGGCACACGACCGATGCGTCTTCCGTAGGCTATCAGGAAGCGGGCAACTGGTACGGTGTATTGGCGGCGGTGCAGTCGGTTGCGGCGGTGATTTGTTCGTTTGTATTGGCGAAAATCCCCAACCGATACCTCAAGGCGGGTTATTTCAGCTGCCTGGCTTTGGGCGCGCTCGGCTTTTTCTCCGTATTCTTCATCAGCAACCAATACGCGCTGGTGTTGTCTTACATCTTAATCGGTATTGCTTGGGCGGGCATCATCACTTATCCGCTGACGATTGTAACCAACGCCTTGTCGGGCAAGCATATGGGCACTTATTTGGGCTTGTTCAACGGCTCCATCTGTATGCCTCAGATTGTTGCTTCGCTGTTGAGCTTCATGTTGTTCCCGATGATGGGCGGTTTGCAGGCCAATATGTTCTTGGTAGGGGGCGTCGTCCTGCTGCTGGGCGCGTTTTCCGTGTTCCTGATTAAAGAAACACACGGCGGCGCATAATTTTCTTCATTTATCGGCAGGAGGGTCGTCTGAAACTTCTGCCGACGCTTTATTTGATTTAAGTAAGACGAACCGTATTTCAAAACGGTTTGCCATAAAACCATCAAAACAGGAGCTTTACGATGTATACAAGAATCATGGAAGTCAGCCCTTGGACGCTGCGTTCGGCAAAACTGGAAAAAGAACACAAACGGCTGCAAGAGAGCCTGACCAGCTTGGGCAACGGCTATATGGGTATGCGCGGCAGCTTTGAGGAAACCTATTCTGCCGACAGCCACTTGGGCACCTACATCGCCGGCGTGTGGTTCCCCGACAAAACCCGCGTCGGCTGGTGGAAAAACGGCTACCCCAAATATTTCGGCAAAGCCATCAACGCGCTCAATTTCAGTAAAGTCAGAATCTTTGTCGACGGGCAGGAAGTGGACTTGGCGAAAAACGACGTTGCCGGCTTCTCCGTCGAACTCGATATGCAGCACGGCGTGTTGCGCCGCTCGTTCACCGTATTCGGCGTGCGTTTCGATGTGTGCAAATTCCTGTCCGTCGCGCAAAAAGAGCTGGCGGTTATCCGCTGGGAAGCTGTGTCCGTTGACGGCAAAACCCACCAAGTCCGCATCGATTCCATCATCGACGCCGACGTGAAAAACGAAGATTCCAACTACGAAGAAAAATTCTGGCAGGTATTGGACAAAGGCGTTTCAGACGACCGCTCCTACATTGCCACCCAAACCGTCGCCAATCCCTTCGGCGTAGAGCAATTCATCGTCAACGCCGAGCAAACCTTCGCCGGCAGCTTCAAAGCCCTCGGCGGCAGCCAAACCGACTGGCAGGTCTCCAATTCTTTCGAAGCCGAAGTCGGCAGTACGCCCGAAACTTTTGAAAAACGCGTGATTGTTACCACCAGCCGCGATTATCAGGGCTTGGAAGCGGTGAAAGCCGCAGGCCGCGCCTTGTCGGAAAAAATCGCAGGCGTTGCGTTTGAAACCTTGCTGGACGCGCACAAAGCAGGCTGGCTGCACCGTTGGGAAATCGCCGACGTAGTCATCGAAGGCAGCGACGAAGCGCAGCAGGGTATCCGCTTCAACCTGTTCCAACTGTTCTCCACCTACTACGGCGAAGACGCGCGCCTGAACATCGGCCCGAAAGGCTTTACCGGCGAAAAATACGGCGGCGCGACCTATTGGGACACCGAAGCCTACGCCGTGCCGCTCTACCTCGCACTGGCGGAACCCGAAGTTACCCGCAACCTGCTGCAATACCGCCGCAACCAACTGCCGCAGGCGCAACACAACGCGCGCGAACAGGGCTTGGCGGGCGCACTCTATCCGATGGTAACGTTTACGGGCATTGAGTGCCACAACGAATGGGAAATCACCTTCGAGGAAATCCACCGCAACGGCGCGATTCCTTACGCCATCTACAACTACACCAACTACACCGGCGACGAAAGCTATCTTGCCAAAGAAGGCTTGGAAGTCTTGGTCGAAGTGTCCCGCTTTTGGGCGGACCGCGTCCACTTCTCCAAACGCAACGGCAAATACATGATTCACGGCGTAACCGGCCCGAACGAATACGAAAACAACATCAACAACAACTGGTACACCAACACCCTCGCCGCATGGGTATTGGACTACACCCGCGAAGCCCTGGCGAAATATCCGCGTCCGGATTTGAATGTGAGTGCCGCCGAGCTGGAAAAATGGGCGGACATCAGCGCCAATATGTACCGTCCGCATGACGAAGAACTCGGCGTATTCGTGCAACACGACGGCTTCCTCGACAAAGACATCCGCCCCGTGTCCGCGCTTTCGCCCGACGATTTGCCGCTCAACCAGAAATGGTCGTGGGACAAAATCCTGCGTTCGCCCTTCATCAAACAGGCGGACGTATTGCAAGGCATCTACTTCTTCGGCGACCGTTTCAACATGGACGAAAAACGCCGCAACTTCGACTTCTACGAACCGATGACCGTGCACGAAAGCTCGCTGTCGCCGTGTATCCACGCCATCCTCGCCGCCGAACTGGGCAAAGAAGAAAAAGCCGTGGAAATGTACCAGCGCACCGCCCGCCTAGACTTGGACAACTACAACAACGACACCGAAGACGGCCTGCACATCACCTCCATGACCGGCTCGTGGCTCGCCATCGTCCAAGGTTTCGCCCAAATGAAAACCTGGGGCGGCAAACTCAGCTTCGCACCGTTCCTGCCGAGTGCGTGGACAGGCTATGCCTTCCACATCAACTACCGCGGCCGTCTAATTAAAGTCGCCGTCGGCAAAGAAAACGTCGTCTTCACCCTGCTCAAAGGCGAGCCGCTCGAATTGCAGGTGTACGGCAAAGACATCACGCTTAACGGCAGCCATACCGCCGCGTTGGAAAAATAAGGAGGGCGAAAAATGACTTTTACCGCAGTCCTCTTTGACCTCGACGGCGTCATCACCGACACCGCCGAATACCACTACCGCGCATGGAAAAAGCTCGCCGAAGAACTGGGCATCAGTATCGACCGCAAGTTTAACGAGCAGCTCAAAGGCGTATCGCGCGACGATTCACTCAAACGCATCCTCGCGCACGGCGGCAAAACCGTCAGCGAAGCCGAGTTCGCCGAACTGACCCGCCGTAAAAACGACAACTACGTCGAGATGATTCAGGCGGTCAAACCCGAAGACGTGTACCCCGGCATTTTGCCGCTGCTGGAAGCATTGAGGGCAAACGGCAAAAAAATCGCCCTCGCGTCTGCCAGTAAAAACGGCCCGTTCCTGCTCGAACGCATGGGGCTGACCCACTTCTTCGATGCCGTCGCCGACCCTGCCGCCGTCGCGCATTCCAAACCCGCCCCCGACATCTTCCTCGCCGCTGCCGAGGGCGTGGGCGCGGACATCCGCCGCTGCATCGGCATTGAAGACGCCGCAGCCGGCGTCGCCGCCATCAAAGCCGCTGGCGCCTTGCCCATCGGCGTGGGCAAAGCCGAAGACTTGGGCAGCGACATCGCGCTGGTCTCCGGCACCGCCGAGCTGACCTACGCCTACCTGCAAAACGTGTGGGCACAGTCGGGCAGGTAAAGCGCGTCAGGTAAAGTGTTAAAGAGGTAAAAAGGTCGTCTGAAAACCAGAATTTTGGTTTTCAGACGACCTTTGTCTTAGCTATCATCGCTCCGTTACCCTTTCAGAAAGTACACCATGAATACGCTGAACAAAACACTGTTATCCGTTTCCGTCGCGCTGGGCTTAAACTCCTGCGCCAACGTCCAAACCGCCAAAACATACGACTTGGACTTTTCCAAACAGAAATACACCGAACAAAGCATCGAAGTGAACGGTCAGGCGGTTAAATTCCGCGCTTATGAAAACGTGGTTTACGTCCGCAATCCTGTCGATACCCGCTACGAAATCATCAATATTTACGTCCCCGAAGCCTATTACAACGGCGGTGAGATAGACGGCTTTACCGCCGAAACCGCACCGATTTTCCTGCCCAACCAAATCGGCGGCTATATGCCTGCCGAACCGGGCAAGCCTGCTTTAGAAGGCAAACGCGGCGAACCCGAAGACGGTCAAAAATCGCCGAACGCTGCTCTGACCGCCCTTTCCAAAGGCTACGTCGTCGCCTCCCCAGGCGCGCGCGGCAGAACGGAATCTACCGGCAAAGCACCCGCCGCCATCGTTGATTTGAAAGCCGCCGTCCGCTATCTGAAAGCCAACGACAAAGCCATGCCCGGCGATGCCGAAAAAATCATTTCCAACGGCACAAGCGCGGGCGGCGCGATGTCCGCCCTCTTAGGCGCAACAGCCGATCAAAAAGATTACGAAAACCACCTCAAAGCCTTAGGCGCGGCGGAAGGCAGCGACAAAGTTTTCGCCGTATCCGCCTACTGTCCGATTACTGACTTGGATCATGCCGATATGGCTTACGAATGGCAGTTCAACGGTATAAACGACTACAAAAAAATGAACATTTCCATGCTCGACTACCGCGTCAAACGCGAGCTGGTCGCAGGCACGCTGACCGATGACGAGAAAAAACTGTCCGACCTCCTCAAACCCCTATACCCTGCATACCTCAACAGCCTGAACCTGAAATCCCCTAAAGGCAAACCCCTGACACTGGACGCCCAAGGCAATGGCAGCTTTAAAAACCATATTGCCGGTTTAATTGCCCAATCCGCACAAGCCCAGCTTGATGCAGGCAAAGACCTGAGCGACCGCACTTGGCTGACCGTCCGCAACGGCAAAGTCGTTTCTGTCGATTTCGATGCCTATGCCAAAGCCGCCGGCCGCCAAAAAACACCGCCGGCCTTTGACGGCGTAGATTTAAGCGCAGGCGAAAACCAACTCTTCGGCACCAATACCGTCGACAAACGCCACTTTACCGCGTTCTCCATGCAACACAACACCGCCGCCAACGCCGAAATCGCAGATGAAGAAACCATCAAAATCATGAATCCGCTCAACTACATCGGCAAACCGGGTGCAAACCTGCCGCAAAACTGGCGCATCCGCGTCGGCACCAATGACCGCGACACCTCACTGGCAGTCTCCGCCATATTAGCCGCCAAGCTGCAAAACAACGGCTACACCGTCGATTACGCCTTGCCTTGGGATGTCGGACACGGCGGCGATTATGACTTGGACGAACTGTTTGCCTGGATGAAGCAAGTCAGCCTCAGCCCTGGGAAATAACGCTTATCCGACAAGCCAAAAGGTCGTCTGAAAACCAGAATCTTGGTTTTCAGACGACCTTTTGTTTCTCTTACACCCAGACAAAATTTGCCGCGACGGTTTCAGAGTGCGCGATCTCCTGTTGTAGTGAACTTTCAGAAGATTTTTTGCGAAACCTGAATGTAAGCCTCGGCTTACCGCCCTCTCCCTAACCCTCTCCCGCGGGGAGAGGGAACAAAATTGGCTGGAAATCCCAAAATGGCTGAGGTTCGGCATCCTCAATCCCTCTCTCACTGGAAGAAGGGACAAATTGGCTGGAAATCCCAAACACGGTTGGGTTTCGGTATCCTCAATCCCCTCTCCCCGTGGGAGAGGGTTAGGGAGAGGGCCGCGAACCGTCAGGTTTGCTTTTTAGCGATCGTTGGCTTGACGACCTCATCAACCCTGCCTCTCCAACATCCCTTGAAACCGCAATAATGCCAGCCATAAGAATCCTACGCCGATACAGCCCATGATCAGCATATGCCCCCAGACGATTTCAATCCCCGCGCCGCGGAACAGGATGTCTTGCGAAAACTTCACAAACTGCGTCAGCGGCCAATATTCGCTGATCAGTTGCGCCGCGTACGGTATGTTGCTGCGCGGGGATGCGCCGCCGGCAAACAGGTTCATCACGATATACACCGGCAGCATCAGCATACCGAACTGTCCCATCGTCGATGCGAACGTGGCAATCATGATGCCCAGCGATGCCACCGAAAACAGGAACAACGCCAGCCCTACCGCATAAAGCGGCACCGAGCCGATGAGCGGCACGCCTATGCTCAAATGCACGATAAACCACAGCGACGACAACGCCGCCACCCAAATCACGGCGGCATTTGCCAGCACTTTGCCCATCATCAGTTCGAACGCATTGACCGGCATCACCAGCAGATGCTCGATTGTGCCGCGTTCGCGTTCGCGGATAACCGCCGCCCCCGTCAATAAAATCAGCAACATACACGACATCGAGCCGATTTGCGAAGTCGGCATGAACCACGCGCTCTCGCCGTTGGGATTGTAATAAGTATTGATGACAGGGCTGATTAACTCCGGCCGCGTCACGCCGGTGAATTCGTAAATTTCGCGGTTGATAATTTGCGAAAGATAAGACGCGCCCACCCCCGCCTGCGTCATCGACGTCGCATCAACCAAAAGCTGCAAATCAGGATTGCGCCCTGCCGCCATGTCGCGCTGAAAATTGGGCGGTACTTCCAAAATAAAGGTGAACTCTCCCTTGTCCATCAATTCGTCCGAATCTTCGCGCCGCACGTCCTCTACCGGTTTGAAAAACGGATGCTGCACGGCATCGCGGATACGCATGGACAAAACCGAACGGTCTTGGTCGATGATGCCGACAGTTGCGTTTTTCAAATCCGCGCCGACCTGCGCCATCTGATAAATCGTGGCGGTGAAGATATACACAATCAGCACCATCAGCACCGGATCAGTCAGCACGCTGCGGAACTCCTTGAGCATCAGGGTCAGAATGTTTTTCAGGGTACGCATGGGGGTTCCTGTTGGTGGGTTGTATTGTCAAAGGCCGTCTGAAAAACCGTCCGGCTGTTTTTTCGGCTTTACAGCCTGTTCCTTTAAACAAAACGGCGTTTGCCGCGTTACTCCGCCAGCGCCGCATCCACTGCCGCAAGCGCATGGATGGCGGTGCTGTCGAACACGGGCTGCGGGCTGTCGGTTTCGTTCACAAGCAGGCAGATTTCGGTGCAGCCGAGTATCACGCCCTGCGCGCCTTCGTTTTTCAGACGGCCTATCACGTCGTAAAAATAGCGGGCGGATTCGGGGTGGATGCGGTTCAGGCACAGTTCGTCAAAAATAATGCGGTGGATTTCGTCTTGTTCGGCAGCGGTCGGAACTATGGTTTGTACGCCCTGCGAAACCATGCGCTCAGTGTAAAAACCGTCGCTCATGGTAAAGCGCGTACCGAGCAGGCCGACGGCGGACAAGCCTTGCCGTTTGATGGCGGCAGCGGTGGCATCGACGACGTGCAGCAAGGGGATGCCGGCCGCCTGTTCGATGGCGGGAGCGACTTTGTGCATGGTGTTAGTGGCGAGCAGCAAAAAATCCGCGCCGCCCGCTTCGAGCTTCCGCGCGCTTTGCGCCAACACGTTTCCCGCCGCCGCCCAATCGCCGCTTTTCTGCAAACGGACGATTTCTTCAAAATCCACGCTGTCGAGTAGGATTTTGGCGCTGCGGTTGCCGCCCAAGCGGCGGTTGGTTTCGCGGTTGATGATTTGGTAGTAGAGCACGGTGCTTTCGGGACTCATGCCGCCGATGATGCCTATGTTTTTCATGTTTTTCCTTTCGTTTGATGTGTGAAGTTAATCAATCCTAGCGCGTCAGCACGAAGCTGTCGTCTATCAGCCGCCACACGTTTTCTGCGGGCGTTTGCGCTAATACGATGCTCAACCAGTGTTCTTTGTTCATGCGGTAGGCGGGCAGGATGCCTGCCGTCGCGCGCCATGCGCCGATGTGTTCCGGGCGGCATTTGACGTTGACGATTTCCGTCAGACCGCCCTCGCCCATGCCCAGTTTTTCAGACGGCACGGGCATATAAAGGCAGAACCATTTGCGGTTGCCCGTGTGACGGAACACGGCAAAGTCGGGAGATTTCGCCCACGGATATTCTGCCGCCGCGCCGTAGCGTTCGGCCAGTCCGTCAAACAGAGTTATTCGGTTCATGGCGTTTCTTTCTTTAATAGTGGGTTAAGGTTCGGGGTGGACATCCATACGCGCCTGCTGAGTTTTCAGACGACCTCTCTCACTTCTCCTGTTTCTTCAACAACACGCACGCCAAAATCAGGCTGGTGGCGGCAAAGGCGGCGATGGCGGCGTATTCGTGCAGCAGGTCGGCGGTGTGCAGCCCTTTGGTGAAGCTGCCGACGCTGACGGTGTAGTACCACGACGACGGGAAGGTTTTGCCGATAACCAACGCGCCGCCTTCCATGGTGGACAGCGGGTAGAGAAAGCCGGAATAGGTTTGCGCGGGGATCATGGTGATGATGGCGGTGGCGAAGATGGCGGCAAGCTGGGAGCGCACGAAGCAGGAAATCAACAGCCCCAGCGCGGTGCTGGCGGACACCATCAAGAGCGTGCCGACGGCAAGTCCGGCAAACGAGCCTTTGAGCGGCACGCCGAACAGGTAAATAATCATCAGCATCATGGCGGCGAAATTGACCATGCCGACGGCGATATAGGGAAGCTGTTTGCCGATCAGATATTGCGCCACGGCGGCGGGCGATGCGTAGAAATTGGCGATGGAACCGATTTCGCGTTCGCGCACCACGCCGACCGCCGACATCATGGCGGGTATCATCATCAACACCAGCATCATCACGCCCGGGGCGATGGCGTTGATGCTGTTGAAATCCTGATTGTACATAAAGCGCGGTTCGATGCCGGCGGGGGCTTTGAGCGAAACGGGCAGCCCACTTTCGGCGATGCGGTCTTTGGTGTAGGCGGTGATCAGGCTGCCGATGTAGCCGCGGATGTTGGTGGCGTTAAACGGCATGGAGCCGTCCACATAAAACCCGACTTCGGGTTTGAGTCCGCGCGCCAAATCGCGCCCGAAACCGCTCGGAATATCGATAACCAATATGGCGCCGGAGCTTTTGAGCACGGTGTCGATTTCGGCTTCGGACTGTATCGGCGGCTGTTGGAGGAAGTAGCGCGAACCGTCGAAATATTCGACCAGCTCGCGGCTGGCGGCGGTTTGGTCGCGGTCGTAAACGGCGAATTTCAGATTCCGCACGTCAAACGAAATCCCCCACGATACCGACGCCATGATAATCAACGGACCGAACACGGCGAAAAACAGGCGGATTTTGTCGCGCAGGAGCTCTTTGGCTTCGCGGCGGGCGAAAGTCCAAATCATGGAGAAGCGGTATTTGAAGTTTTGGGTGTTTGGGTTGTCTCGTAGGGTGTTTGGGTTGTCTCGTAGGGTGTGTGAACTTGGTTCACGCACGCCGTTTTGGGTTTCAGACGACCCCATATCTTTTCCTTGAAGGTCGTCTGAAAAATCAGCTGCCGTAGCTGTAGCCGAATCCAAAGACGTTGTTGGGTCTTGACCCAACCTACCTTTTTCGAAATGCACGCCGTCTGTATTTTGACGAAACTCGCTTTGTTCACTTTCAGACGACGTTTCGTTTTGCTCATACAGGTCGTCTGAAAAATCAACCACCGTAGGTTGGGTCGCGACCCAACTTCCCGAATCTGAAGGAATCGTTGGGTCTTGACCCAACCTACCTTTTTCGGAATGCACGCCATCTGTGTTTTGGCGAAACTCGCTTTGTTCGTTTTCAGACGACGTTGCGTTTTGTTTATACAGGTCGTCTGAAAAATCAGCCACCGTAGCCGTAGGTTGGGTCGAGACCCAACTTGTCGAATCCGAAAGCATTGTTGGGTCTTGACCCAACCTGCCCTGTTCGAAATGCACGCCGTCTGTATTTTGGCGGAACTCGCTTTGTTCACTTTCAGACGACCTTGCGCTTTGTTCACACAGGTCGTCTGAAAAATCAGCCGCCGTAGCCGTAGGTTGGGTCGAGACCCAATCTGTCGAATCCGAAAGCATTATTGGGTCTTGACCCAACCTACCCTGTTCGGAATGCCCGTCATCCGATTCCGCTTCAATCAGATACTGTACAAACGCTTCTTCCAAATCCGGCGCATTCTGCCTTGCCGCCAGTTCGGCGGGCGTGCCCACCGCCAGCACGCGGCCTTTGTGCATAAAGGAAATGCGGTCGCAGCGGGCGGCTTCGTTCATAAAGTGGGTCGAAACGAAAATGGTGATTTTGTCTTCGCGGGAGAGTTTCAGAAGATGCCGCCAGAACATATCGCGCGCGGCGGGATCGACCCCCGAAGTCGGTTCGTCCAGAATCAATACTTCAGGGTGATGCAAGCAGGCGGCGGCAAGTTGCAGACGTTGGCGGATGCCCAGCGGCAGCGATGCGGGCGCGGTGTCGGCAACGTCCGCCAAATCAAACTGTTGCAGGGCCTCTTCCACCGCCGCCGCGCCTTTAGCGCCCATCTGGTAGAGTCTGGCGTGCAAATCCAGATTGCGGCGCACGCTCAACTCTTCATACAGCGAAAACGCCTGCGACATATAGCAGACGCGCATTTTCGTATCCAAGCCGCCCGCGTCTATCGGCTTGCCCAACAGCGTGGCGTCGCCTTCGGTCGCTTCCAGCAGGCCGGTCAGCATTTTCATGGTGGTGGACTTGCCGCAGCCGTTGCTGCCGAGAAAGCCGAAAATCTCACCTTTTTGAATGGTAAAGCTGACATGGTCCACAGCGGTGAAATCGCCGAAACGCTTGGTCAGCCCGTGTGCTTCCATAGCGGGCGGCGCATCGGGATCGGGGACGAACGGCGTAATGTCCAAACCGCCCGAACCCTGCTGCTTCTCCGGCGGCAGCATTTTGACGTAAGCCTCTTCCAACACATCGGTGCCGTAATCCGCCAACACATTGGCGGTAGGCTTGTTTTCCAGCAGCCTGCCCGCGTCCATCGCCAGCAGCCGCTCGAAACGCTGCGCCTCTTCAATATAGGCGGTCGCTACAATCACGGTCATGCCCGCGTGTTCCCGCCGCAAATCGTCCACCAACGCCCAAAACTGGCGGCGTGACAAAGGGTCCACACCCGTGGTCGGTTCGTCTAGAATCAGCAAATCCGGACTGTGGACCAGCGCGCAGCACAAACTCAGCTTCTGCTTCATCCCGCCCGATAGCTTGCCCGCCGCCCTGCCGGAAAACGGCGCAAGGCGGGTCGCCTCCATCAGCCGCGCAATCTGCCGCGTGCGTTCCTGCCCGTCCAAACCAAACAGCCGCGCATGGAAATCGATATTTTCATACACCGACAAGGTAGGATACAGGTTGCGCCCCAAACCCTGCGGCATAAAGGCGATGCGGTGCGACAAATCCCGCCGCACGTCCTTGTCCGCCATATCGCCGCCCAACACTTCCACCCGTCCGTCCTGAATCACCTTCACGCCCGCCATCAGCGAGAGCAGCGTCGATTTGCCCACACCGTCCGGCCCGATCAAACCGACCGTCGCGCCTTTCGGAATGTCCAGCGACACATCGTCAAGCGCAAGGGTCTTGCCGTAGCGGTGGGAAAGGTTTTGGATGGAAACGGTGTTCATGATGCAACCTTTTTGCAGAAAACGGGATTTCAGACGACCTTAACTATTATTTAGTAAAAATCATTGCAAAACTGTCAGTGGAAACTCATCTCAACGATTTTCCCCATGCTTTTTAGGTTTGTATTGAGACATAATTTCTTCTGCTTGAGATTCCAATTCCGGAAACAAAGTTTTTTTACTGATACCAAAAGATTTCAATTCCTCCATAATGGATTCTTTATTTCTGACAATAAATTTCTGACCATTTTTCGCTTTACGCTGCCATCCGTTAGGAATAGATGCAGGTCTCAACTTATTATTGCTGATACCAAATAGTAGAAAACAACCTTGCTGACGAGAAATACGGGCGTTATTCAATTTGGCACGGACACAAAGAACACGAACAAAGTCAGAAAATTCAATAACTGGACGAAAGCTAGGTTTGTCTGTCCGTATATCGTGAATCAACGCAGCAATTTCTTTTTGCTCATTAAATGCAATTTTTTCTAAATCACTATATTTCGTATTTTCCATCTCTTTTAAGCAAAATAGTAAGTCCTCAAGAATTTCATCTTTATGATTTTTTGTTTCAATTTTTTTTCTATAAGATCTAAGAACATCTTTTTTAAAAAAATCTTCTATATACTTAATCCGAGCTGGCAATTCAGTATCCTGCAAACATTTATGTAAATCAAAAGTTTCTGGCTGCAATGAAAGCGCCGACAAAACCGCTACTGTATCACTATCCCCATATTTCACTTCCTCATCGGGAATATCTAAAATAATCAACTCCCCATCTTTATCATGATGCTCTTTATTCCGTGCTGCAAAGCATAGGGCAATCAACGCATTGGCAGTTAAATCCAATAAACGTGTGGCATATCCGTAGTGCTGCAACTTTACTAATTTTTCAAATAAAGTATTGTCAGGGGAAAAGTCATCGGGGCAATTAGTAAACGTGTCTTTAATAATTTTATGTTCATTTTCAATTAAATACTCGCAACCTTCCCGATAAATGCCCGGCAACATACGCCACCGTACATCCGCCTGCCCTCGGAAAAAACGGGTATGCCCCTGCTTTGGCTCTCCAATCTCTTTTAAAATTTCAAGCAAATCACTGACACTGCTAATTTCATGACTACACATTTTTCATCCTTAATAAACCTCAGCCTAACTTTAAGTAAAAAAGTTAAATTTCTCGTACCACATCTTTAAAAGCTTGTTCCCGGCCTTGCGCAATAGTTTGCCATAAGTTTTTTGGTTTGGCGGATGCCGTCTTTTTCCTCATGACCGATATGGTAAACCTCAATATCGCATCCCTCTTCCTCTGACAGATAACGGACTTCATAAGCCTCGCCTGCCTTCGGTGTGAAAGAAGCGGCGACTCGACAACTATAATGTTGATTTCTCGTTTGAGACGAAAATGCACCGTCCAAAACCACAGGCTGATTCGCCGATACGACCATCTCGCGATAAGAATCACGGAAAACGAATCCGGTGTCTTTTTCTGTTTTACGGCTCAACTCGGTAGGCGGAATACCGATCGAAATATTCCTAACCTTACGCGGCAATCCGTTGACAAAACGACGGTTTACCGCGTTCCGTTTTGTTCCCTCCCATTTTGCGCAGTCCGTTTCAGGATATATGCGGATCAAATCCGAACCGTATGAACCATACGAGCGGATTTGTGCCTGACTGTCCGGATCAAAAGCAACGTTTTTCTTTACAACCTGACTCTGCATCGAGCCACACGCCGACAACAGTAAAATAGAACCCAAAAGTAAAACTGATTTCATTATTTTCTCCAAATTTTCAAAATACAATTGTTGATAAACAAGATTCAAGCGTAGTCGGTTATCCCGAAAAGGTCGTCTGAAAAACCGTTCTAACTGTTTTCAGACGGCCTCTCGACCTCCAGATAACGATGCTCCGGCATACCGACATCCCGCGTAACCGGATTATCCATCAATGGAAAAAAGCCGTCCTCCAGCTCATACAGCAGCAACCCCCAAAAAGCATCTTCCGCAGCCGCTTCAGAATCAGCTTGCTCCAGCCAACGGATCAAGTTTTCGGCTATCTCTCCATCTTTTGGCAACCCGCCTTTCACAACAAAGCCCGACTTGAGCTGAAACACCGCCGCCATCAAACGGCAGTAAGTTTGCACAAACAAATCCAAACTGCTGCCGGCAAACACCAGTTCCTTCTCCCAATCATTTTCCGCTTCGGGCGAATACAGCCACACCCGACCGTCCGCACCAACGACAAAATAAGCACCGCCGTAACCATACTTACCAAAACAGCGCGCCTCGCCAAGCGGTGTATCGATAGACACCGTTTCATCGGAAAAGCGGACGAAATAAAAACGGGCGGGCGGATAGTCTGTCAAAAGCGCAATCACATCGCGACAATAATCTTCAAGCGACGCCTTCTTACCCGAAACATAATCGGCAGGACGGCATATCGCAATACCGTCAGCGGTTAAAGCCCGGTGCAAATCAAACATACGGTTTCCTTGTTTTCAGACGACCTCATGTCATCGAATGCAACGACAAACATCGCCTTATTTATCTAAAGGATACAACGAACAAAGGTCGTCTGAAAACCTTGTCAATCGGTTTTCAGACGACCCTTTTCCAGTTATTGATATGAAGCGACTTCTTTTAAATAATCTATTTGTATCAAACAGATAGTTCAGCCAAGTCCAATATCAGAACTTCACGCCTTTATGTAAGGCTACGATGCCTGCGCTCATGTTATGGTAATCGACGCTGTCGAAACCCGCATCGAGCATCATTTGTTTCAAGGTTTCTTGATCGGGGTGCATGCGGATGGATTCTGCCAGATATTGATAGCTGTCTGCGTCTTTGGCAATGAGTTTGCCCATGACCGGCAGCAGTTTGAAGGAATACAAATCGTATGCGCCTTCCAGTGGTTTGTAGACTTTGGAAAATTCCAATACCAATAGTGTTCCACCCGGTTTGAGTACGCGGTACATTTCTTTGAGGGCGGCATCTTTGTGGGTCATGTTGCGCAGACCGAAGGCGACGGAAACCAGGTTGAAATAATTGTCAGGAAACGGTAATTTTTCTGCGTCGGCGAGCGATACGGGCAAAATCAAACCTTCGTTAAGCAGCCTGTCGCGACCGACGGTCAGCATGGATGAGTTGATGTCGGTCAGCCACACTTCGCCCTCTTTGCCCACACGCTTGGCCCAGCCGCGCGACAAGTCTCCTGTACCGCCGGCGATATCCAGCACTTTATCGCCCTTTTTCAGACGAGCGGTATTGATGGTGAAATGTTTCCAAACGCGGTGCAGGCCGGCAGACATGACATCGTTCATGATGTCGTAGTTTTTGGCTACGGAATGGAACACTTCGGCCACTTTACCTGCCTTTTCTTCTTCGTTTACGGTAGTGAAACCGAAATGGGTTTTGTGGTCGCTCATAGAGGTGCTTTCCTAAAATAATCTGAAATCAATATGGTTCAAACGGTATTTCGATTTTCAGACGACCTTGCTCTAGGGGTCGTCTGAAAGTTTAATCATTGAGAGGCAAACCTGTCTTTCAATTTGTCCATGGCTACGCCGAATGCTGAAATTTCATCTCAGAAGGTGATGGCATTTTTATCGTCATTCACGATATGCTTTTTGCGGACCTGCTTGGTATAGTCTATCAAATGGATGGCTAAATAATCTTTTTTATTCAGATAGCAGCGCAACTTGCCCCCCGTGCAGTGGCATTGTACCCTCAAGACCGTATCTTTCCAGCCGATTTTGTTTGACATCCGACAGGCTGATATATTTTTTCAAGCGAGGAACAGAGCCTGCTTTGCCGACATCCTGCTGTCCGTCACAATGCCGCTTCAAAAAGAACAAACACGCTCAGTAATCAATGATGCCCGCCACAACCGCCGCTGCCACAGGAATGCTTTTTACCGGCAACAAGGTCTGCGGCACTCGGTATTCTGGAGGCTCCGGCTTCTTTTAACCTGCGGAGATAATCCTGCCAAAGCGCATCATAATCGTAAGCCAATTTATAAAGATAAGCCCAGTCATACAAACCGCTATTATGACCGTCTGAAAAAGTAATTTTGAGCGCATACTGACCGACAGGGTCTAAATCAGAAATCGTAACTTCCGCTTTACCTGTCTGCAAGACATCTTGTCCCGCACCATGTCCGCGCACTTCGGCGCTGGGAGAATAAACGCGGAGAAATTCGGCAGGAAGGGTTTTACGTTCGCCGCGATAAACCAAAACCAAAGCCGATCGGTCATGTTGCAAACGGATTTCTTCAGGAATGTTGTTATCAACTTGGTTCATGTCATACCCCCATTTTCTTTCGCAGCACCGCTACCCAGATTGAAAAAACGCCGCCCAAAAACGCAAACAGCAAGATTAAAATGAGCGCAAAACGGGTCAGCTCAATCCGCATCGACATATCCAAGCCCAAATCAAACACTGCCAAAACCACATATATCAGGAAAGAAAGCATCATCAGTCCGATACAGATAAAGGCATAACGCGTATGGGCGGCAATTTTCGGATGGCGGATCATTGTTTGAGAAACAAGAAATAAAATTTCCGCTATTCTAACAGTTTTACGGTTCACCCAAACAATAAAGTATCTTGCCCCACCCTGCTTTGTCTTGTTGCATATAAAGAAGGTCGTCTGAAAACCTGTTTGGGTTTCAGACGACCTTGATTGCCTATTGCCAGATATAAAGTAAGACCGCCTTATCGTTTTCTTCTTTCGGCGTTAACCGAACATCATCGCCTTTGTCTCCGGTAACCCGTACCACCATACCGCCGATCTGACGCTCCATGACTTCAAGTTTCGCTTTGCCGCGTTGGCGGTAAACATACTCCTCGCATTCCCGCTGACACCAAAAATCCTTCCAATGAATGAAATATTTCTTGCCCGATTCAATAGCCAGTTTCTCTCCGCCCTTAACGATGAAATAAGGATAATCAGGCTTTTTCGTTCGGAAAGTCCATTCGGCTTTTTTGGATTTGCCATTGCGCTCATACTCGAATACGGCACGATACGCGGTATCGTATTCCAAAGGCGACAAGGGAAATAAGGCAAACTGTCGATCAGAAAACGTATGATTCGGATCATTGCTTGCCGTCATCACCTTGACCTTCTCTATTTCGGATTTGCCTTGATAAAGCTTGAACGTCTTCATTCGAATTTTTCCGGCAGATTCCGCAAAAGCAATGCTGACCGGATTGCCGGTAAATTCGTAGCCGGGCATGGGGTCGGGATGTTCGCCGTGAAAATCCGGCATGGCAAAATTGCCTTGCGGATAAACGACATAAAGAAACTCGCGTTGCGCCTTGATTTCGTCCGCGTAAACAATGGCATGGTTGTTGCAGGCGTTTTGATAATAACGCCGCCCTGGTTCAGGATAAACCCTGCCTAAGCCGCAATAATAATTAAACTGATGATTTCCCTGATTAATGGCGACCGATGTACGCCCGTCGCGATACTCAAATGCCGCACCGGCTTCATCAATGCCTTGTTCCAACAAGGAAAAACGGTGATAAATCGCAGTCATCAAACCGTCAATCTGCTGCTGAACAGGCAAATGGGTATCTACCTCTTCTGGATACGGATAAAAACCGGTACTGATATTTTCATGTACGCCATCATAAAAATAACCGACCTTTTGGGCGCGTTCCGCCGGACGGTTGCCCGTGAAAAACGGATTGCTGCGATGACGTTCGTCATGACCGTCTTCAGGGTTCTGCAACAAATAACGCGCATGATTACGGGCAGATTTCTCTAAAACCGATGAATGCGCCAAAGTCGGCAACCCCGCGTTTGCACGCAAGAAGTTCAGGTAAGCCAATCCGCCGAATGACGAAACGGAAGACCTGTCATGCGGCGACTCAGCATGAATCAGCTCGTCATGGGAAATCCTATGGTTTTGCTGGTAATAAAAAAAACCGAATGCCGCAGCCAGCAGCAGAAGCCAGAAAGTGAGATTTTTCATCTTGTTATCAATATAAGTGAGAAGACGGCAAAAGTTATGCCTATTTCATTGCAAATTCTGAATCATACAGGATAAAGGTCGTCTGAAAAACCAAAACCCCGACTACAAACCATGTAATCGGGGTCGGCGATAAAAAAGACTTAGTATTGGTATTGATTCTGCTCAGGATATTGGTTCTGCGTCGGGTATGGATATTGATTCTGTTCGTACATTTGAGGCTGCTGTACTTGTTGGCGGTTGTCGATTCTGCTGCCGGTACGTTCCAATGCCTGACCAGCTTTACCGATACCGTGACCGATACCGCTGACAGAACGTCCGATAATGCGGGAGCCGTCTTCCCGAACGCCATTCCAAGTATTGTGACAACCTGCCAAAGTCAATAAAACCAGTGCAACAGATAATGCTTTCATGATGTGCTCCTATCGTTAGTATAGCCAATCCGCAGCTTTAAAAACTGCGGGTATGTTTCCATTGACAGTAATCAATCAGAGAGAGTTTATCGATTTTCCTGATTTTACGAGTGCATAACAAAAACACTTCGTAAGAGTCATAAATATTTTCAGACGACCTTTGGTATATCTGCCCTTAAGATGTCTGAATATGCTCTTGAAGAATCAAGCTTCCAAGTTTTTACGCCACAACACCAACAGTTTGCCGATATGCTGAACCAATTGCGCATCAACGGCGTCACACAACGCATTGCAAATTTCAACGCGTTCGGCACGGTCGTCGCCGAATACACGGACTTTGATTAACTCATGCGCCGTCAAGGCAGCATCGGTTTCCTTAATAACGGATTCGGTCAAACCTTGCTGTCCCACCATTACAACGGGATGAAGGTGATGCGCGCGGGCTTTCAATTCCAAAATTTCTTTGGTGCTTAATTTATTGTCAGTCATGTTCTAGTGCTTGAAAAGAAAGAATAATGCGGCATTGTACGCGATTTGGCGCAATCTCGGGGGAAAATAACGTACAATACGGCGTTTCTCTAAATCATTAAATATATTATGGCAGTACGTTCCAAATCATCCAAAGCTTGGCTTCACGAACACGTCAACGACCATTACGTCCACATGGCGCAAAAAGACGGCTATCGCGCCCGCGCCGCATACAAACTGCTGGAAATCAACGAAAAAGACAAATTAATCAAACCCGGCACGGTTTTGGCGGATTTAGGCAGTGCGCCGGGAAGCTGGTCGCAAGTCGCGGCAAAACTAGTCGGCAATTCAGGACGCGTGTTCGCATTGGATATCCTGCCCATGGATGAAATAGAAGGTGTCTCATTTATTCAAGGCGACTTCAGGGAAGATGAGGTATTGGCGCAATTTGAAACCTTACTGGACGGTCGTCCGCTAGACCTTGTAATTTGCGATATGGCACCCAATATGTCGGGTAACGCCGTAACCGACCAAGCACGCAGCTTTTACTTGTGCGAACTGGCTTTGGACTTTGCAGTCAATCACTTAAAAACGGGCGGCAGCTTTTTGGTGAAAGTATTTCAGGGAGCGGGCTATCAGGAATATATGGCAGCCATGCGCGAAATCTTCGGAACAGTGCAGACGCGCAAGCCCGAAGCATCACGCAATCGTTCCAGTGAGATTTATTTATTAGGGAAAAATAAACGCTGACAATACAGACAGCGTGTTTTAAAATCTTCCTTTCGTTTATCTTAATATCATGGAGTCTGGCTAAGTGGGGAATACCTTTAAGTCAATCCTGCTATGGGTTGCTTTGTGCGTCGGTCTGATGGCCGCGTTCAACGCACTGACCAGCAGGCAGGAAAACAAGCAGCAAATCGAATACTCTCAATTTATCCAACAGGTAAACAACGGTGAAGTGAGCAACGTCAAAATCGAAGGCTCCGCTATCATCGGTTATCTGATTAAAGGCGAACGCACCGACAAAACCACTTTCTTTACCAATGCGCCTTTAGACGATAGTTTGGTCAAAACGCTTCTTGACAACAAAGTCCGCGTCAACGTTATACCTGAAGAAAAACCGAGTATCCTTACCAGCCTGTTTTTCAGCCTGCTGCCGGTATTGCTGTTGATTGGCGCATGGTTCTACTTCATGCGTATGCAGAGTGGCGGCGGCGGCAAAGGCGGCGCATTCTCTTTTGGTAAAAGCCGTGCCCGCCTGATGGACAAAGAAACCAATAAAGTTACCTTTGCCGATGTTGCCGGTTGTGATGAAGTAAAAGAAGAAGTACAAGAAATCGTTGATTATCTGAAATCCCCCACCCGCTACCAAAGCTTGGGCGGTCGCGTTCCGCACGGCATTTTGCTGGCGGGCAGCCCGGGTACAGGTAAGACTTTGCTGGCAAAAGCGATCGCAGGCGAAGCCGGCGTGCCGTTCTTCAGCATTTCAGGTTCCGACTTTGTTGAAATGTTCGTCGGTGTCGGTGCAAGCCGCGTGCGCGATATGTTTGAGCAAGCGAAGAAAAACGCCCCTTGTATCATTTTCATTGACGAAATCGACGCTGTCGGCCGTCAACGTGGTGCAGGCTTAGGCGGCAGCAACGACGAACGCGAACAAACCTTGAACCAGCTTTTGGTCGAGATGGACGGTTTTGAAAGCAATCATACCGTTATCGTCATTGCCGCAACCAACCGTCCCGACGTACTGGATCCGGCATTGCAACGTCCCGGCCGCTTCGACCGTCAGGTTGTTGTTCCGCTGCCCGATATCCGCGGTCGCGAACAAATCCTGAAAGTCCATGTGAAAAAAGTACCTTTGGATGAATCCGTAGATTTGTCATCATTGGCACGGGGCACACCCGGCTTCTCCGGCGCAGATCTGGCGAACTTGGTCAACGAAGCCGCCCTGTTTGCAGGCCGCCGCAACAAAATCAAAGTCGACCAAAGCGATTTTGAAGATGCCAAAGACAAAATCTATATGGGTCCCGAACGCCGCAGCATGGTAATGCACGAAGACGAAAAACGTGCGACCGCCTACCATGAAGCAGGTCATGCGATTGTTGCCGAAAGCCTGCCGTTTACCGACCCTGTTCACAAAGTGACCATCATGCCGCGCGGTCGTGCGCTCGGTTTGACTTGGCAGCTTCCTGAACGCGACCGTATCAGCATGTATAAAGACCAAATGCTGAGCCAATTGTCGATTCTGTTTGGCGGACGCATTGCCGAAGACATCTTCGTCGGCCGTATTTCTACCGGTGCATCCAACGATTTCGAACGTGCCACCCAAATGGCGCGCGAGATGGTTACCCGTTACGGTATGAGCGATAAAATGGGCGTAATGGTTTATACGGAAAACGAAGACGAAGTATTCTTGGGACGCAGCATTACCCGTTCTCAAAATATTTCCGAAAAAACCCAACAAGACATCGACGCAGAAATTCGCCGCATCTTGGATGAGCAGTATCAAGTAGCCTACAAAATCCTTGATGAAAACCGCGATAAAATGGAAATTATGTGCAAAGCCTTGATGGATTGGGAAACCATAGACCGCGATCAAGTGCTGGAAATTATGGCAGGCAAACAACCTAGCCCGCCTAAAGATTACAGCTACAATCTACGTCAGGACAATCCGGAAAAACCTGAAACCGAGTCGGCAGCGCAAACTCCGGAAGCAATCAATCAACATGAACCTGCTTCCACAGAAACCGCTCAAGAGTCATCAGATAAAGCTCAAGAGTCATCAGATAAAGCTCAAGAGCCATCAGATAAAGCTAAAGACTTATCAGACAAACCTGAAGACCAAGCTTAATCGCACAAGAAAAAACGGCAGCCTAAAAGCTGCCGTTTTTATTATTTGAACCGCCCTATTTCTGCGGTTGAAATCGCCGATTCAATCTAAGAGAACACAGCCGCTAAGTCGCCAGCCATACCATACACCAAGCCAAAGCCTTTTTTCACATCCAAGCGCCACACCGTTTTCAGACGACCTCTGCTATGATTACGCCTTCTATCTGTACTTCCCTCCTTTTATCATGCCCGCCAACGTCACCATTCCAGCCTTCGATCCTCTAAGCATCCCCATAGCAGGTACCAATCTGATTGAAGCCTCTGCCGGTACGGGCAAAACCTACGGCATTGCGGCTTTGTTCACACGCTTGGTTGTGCTTGAGCAGATGCCGGTTGAAAGCATTTTGACCGTTACTTTTACCAAAGCGGCGACGGCGGAATTAAAAACCCGTTTGCGCGCACGCTTGGACGAAGTGTTGCAGGCTTTAGAAAGCGTGGAGGATACAGACAATCTTTCAGACGAACTTGAAACATATTGCCGAAACAATCATCCGGGCGATGTGTTTCTAACCGGTTTGCTCAAACAGGCATTGGTTCAAGAAAGTCGGGCACGGCTGATTGTCCGCCTCAAAGCCGCCATCGGACAATTCGACAACGCCGCGATTTATACCATTCACGGCTTCTGTCAACGCATTTTGCGCGATTATGCGTTCTTGTGCCGCGCGCCTATGGATGTCGAGTTGACCGAAGACAACCGCGACCGCCTGCTGATTCCCGCTCAAGATTTTTGGCGCGACCGCATCGTCAATGATCCCATTCTAGCGAAGTTGGTATTTGAACACCGCCAAACGCCGCAAACCATGCTGGCGGCAATACAAAAGTTCGTCAGCCGTCCGTATTTGGTTTTCAGACGACCCGAAGCAGATTTAGTCGCCGCGCAGGAAAACTTTCGGAAAACATGGGAAAAAGTGCGTTCCAAACTGGACGCTTTGGAAGAAACATTCTGGCGCATCCGTCCGATATTAAATGGGCAATCCTATCAAGAAAAAACATTCAAAACCGTCTTTCTCGAACTACAATCCGCCGCCCAATCCGATGCCCTTCCTTCTTTTTGCAAAACGACGGCAGAAAAGCTGCCCATGTTTGCCGTAGAAGCTTTAGAGTCCAAAGTCAAAAAAGGCAATACGCCCGACGCTGCCGCCTTTGCCGATTTGCAGATATTGGCGAATCTCGGCGCAGATTCGGCTGCCATTGTGCAAGCTGAAGAAGATACACTTACCCTGCTCCACCTCGACCTGCTCGACCATCTTAATGCCAGCCTGAGCGAACAGAAAAAATCCAAACGCGAACGCGGTTTCGACGATTTGCTGCTTGATGTTTACGACGCATTGACCGATAACCCGCAGGCAGACTCGCTGGCTCAGGCGGTAGCGCAAAACTGGCGCATCGCCTTGATTGACGAATTTCAAGACACCGATCCGCTGCAATACGAGATTTTCCGAAAAATCTTCATCAGCCAAAACAAGCCTTTATTCCTAGTCGGCGACCCCAAGCAAGCCATTTACAGCTTTCGCGGCGCCGATATTTACGCCTATCTGCAAGCCGCGGCTGACGCGCAACACAGCTACACGCTGGCGACCAATTACCGCAGCCATGCCAAGCTGATTAACGGCATAGGCGCATTGTTCCGCTGCAAAAACCGTCCTTTCGTCTTGGACGGCATAGACTATACCGAAGTCGGCGCCGCGCGTTCCGAAAGCCGGCTTTCGCCACCGCGCACTGCCATACAGATACGCTGGCTCAACGGCAAAGACGACGAAGTGCTCAACAAAGACATCTTGCGCCGCCGCGCATCCGAATATTGCGCCGACGAAATCGCCCACACGCTCAACGAAGCTGCCGAAGGTCGTCTGAAAATCAAAGACAGACCGGTCGTTTCGGGCGACATCGCCGTCTTGGTCAGAACGTTCAACGAAGGCGTAATGGTGGCAAAATCGTTGAAAACGCGCGGCATACAAAGCGTTTTGCTGTCGCGGGAATCGGTTTTCACCACGCCCGAAGCCCTCGCCCTTGCCGCGCTGTTGGATTACTGGCTCAATCCCGGACAAATCGGCTCGTTACGCTTCGTCTTATCCGGCACATTGTTCGGCTACGATGCGCAAGCCCTGTATCAACTCAACCGCAACGAAGCCGAATTATTAAACTGGATAAACACCGCCGCCGAATCCGTCGCCATTTGGCGGAAAAGCGGGATTTATGCCGCGCTGCAATACTTCTCCTCGCTGCACGGCATCGAAACCGGACTGCTTGCACGCGTCGACGAACGCGGTCTCACCAATTTCCATCAGCTTTTAGAATGCCTCTCCGAAGAAGAAGGACAAAGCCTCAGCCCCGCCGCCCTACATCAATGGCTCAACGACCAAATCAGTCTGGCGCAAGACAGTTCCGTCGGCGAATCAGGGCTTTTACGGCTTGAAAGCGACGAAGCACTGGTCAAAATCGTCACCATGCATGCCTCCAAAGGTTTGCAATATCCTTTGGTCTATTGCCCTTTCGTTTGGGACGCGAAAGACATGAAGCCCGCCGATTGGCAAATCCTCCACACCGCCGACAACACCACCGAGCTGCTTGCCAAAACGCAACTCAACGATGAAGACCGAACCCACCTTGCCGACGAAGAAATGGCAGAACGCCTGCGCCTGCTTTACGTCGCGCTGACCCGTGCCGAAGAACAGCTCGTCCTCTATGCCGCCCATTGCGGCGATACCGCCGATTCCCCTTTCGCCTACCTGCTTGAAGGCAGCGCCGACAGCAATCGGGCGGATACCCGCCAAGCCTATGATCAAGAACGCAAAGCAAACAAAGCCATAGGCGAGCTGCAAATGCTGAAAAACAACTGGCTGCGTTTCCTCAAAAATCCGCCCGAACATACCGACTTCAGCTTTTCCGAAGACGCGCCGCAACCCGCAGCCGCGCAAAACCGCCATCTTTCAGACGACCTCTATCAAGCCGCCGTTATCCCCGCCCGCGGATTTCAGTTTATCCGCCATACCAGCTTTACTGGCCTCAGCCGCCAAGTCAAAACCCGAGACGACGAGCACGAAGAATTACAACCCGCACTCGACCCAGCAGAAACTGCCGCCGACACAGAAAGGTCGTCTGAAACCGCTCTTCCCGTTTCAGACGACCTCCCGAATACCGACATCCACCATTTCCCACGCGGCGCCAATGCCGGCGTCTGCCTGCATGAAATGTTGGAAAAATTCGACTTTGCCCAAAGCGCCGAAAACCAAAGCAGCCTGATAACTGAAACCTTGACCCGCTACGGCTTCGACCTGCTTTGGACAGATGCCGTCAAACAAATGCTCGAGACCTGCCGCAAAACGCGCCTTTCTGCACAAAGCCTGTCTGAAATCCCACCCGAACGCCGCCTTCCTGAAATGGGGTTCACCCTCTACACCGAAGACTTCAAACTCCATGACCTGCGCCGCTGGTTTGCCCGCGAAAACAGTACCTTGCCGCCGGAATGTATCGAAGCCGCAGAAAGATTGGATTTCCAAGATGTACAAGGCTTTCTCAACGGCTTTATCGACATGGTTTGCCAAGATTCAGACGACCTCGTCTGCATCATCGATTACAAATCCAACCATCTGGGCGACGACGCCGAAGCCTATACGCAACAAGCCATGAATGAAGCCGTAGCAGACCACCACTACTACCTGCAAGCACTCATCTACGCCATCGCCGTCGCCCGCTACTTAAAACTGCGCGGCAAACCGTTACCCAAAATCGCCATCCGATACCTCTTCCTGCGCGGATTGGACGGCACGGACAACGGCGTCTGGCAATGGGACTTGGATACCGAATCCTTGGCGCAATGGCTGTAAATGGAATGAAAAAGGTCGTCTGAAAATGTTCAAAAACATTGTGAAATGCAAAGCAGACGGCTATAATCCTCCTTACAAGTTTTCCGACGGATAGCGAAAAGTCTGTCTTTCGGCTGCTCTTTTCAGTTAAGGTTTTATTAAATAATGTCTTTGTTGGTTAAGGAAAAATACTAACCTTTCTTAACTATATAGAAGATTGAAAATAATGAAATTTTTTGACTGAGTGCAGTCGGAAGACTTGCCCCACTAATCGGGGATTAAGACTACTTAAACTGCACAACAGAAACTGTATTGGTATGTCGGAAGACTTGCCCCACGTATCGGGGATTAAGACACACTATCGCCTACCACTTGGAAATAGGTCATGCCGTCGGAAGACTTGCCCCACCAATCGGGGATTAAGACTGAATCTAGCGTAACCACGACTTTTCCTTTCTTTGGTCGGAAGACTTGCCCCACTTATCTGTCTTTCAAGCTTTTCAGACGACCTCTAACCAAGGTCGTCTGAAAATATCGGAAAACCTGCCCCTCTCATCGGGGATAAAAATCAAACAGCCTTGATGGTTCGTTCCATCAAGGCTGTTTTTGCGTCGGGCGTATTGTCAAGCTGCTTGGATAATGCGGTATTGCCCGTTGCCGAATACGGTTCCTTTGCCCAAGTGCAGCCATTGCCCGATATACAGCATTTGCGAAAAGGCGGGTGAAAGGCCGGTCAGTTGCCATGTACCGATTGCGCCGCTAAGGGGCGTAATCTGCTTTTGACGGTTGGAAAACCGGCGGTGTTCGTGCCATGAAAGCCGGGGCGGGACACCTTGTCCGCCGATTTGGGCGGACAGCTCGGCAGCGTTTGCATGATTGCCCCAGTGCAGATGGGCAAGCGTCAGATAGCGGCGCAGGAGCTGGCGTAGGAAAATGGCCTGCGTCAGCTCGGTTTCGCGCAAAATCCTGCCTTTTTGCTGGATACGTAGAGGCGTCAGCAGCTGAATATGCGCTTGGGAGGGATAGCGTTCGGGCAGCCTGATATGGTTGTCGTGCAGCGCGATGGGGCTACCGCGTTCGCTAATCGTCAGGAAACT